>NZ_JFAN01000019.1:0-13315 GCF_006408855.1 Bifidobacterium sp. UTBIF-68
GCGGGGCGTTTCCTCGGGTGACTGGTGGGAATGCCCCGCTCAGGCGTGCTCAGTGGGGCAATGCATCGGTTTGGTGGTGGTTGTGCCTCACTGAGGCGCGCTTAGTGGGGCGTTTCCTCGGGTGGCTGGTGGGAATGCCCCGCTCAGGCGTGCTCAGTGGGGCAAATCCTCGGGTTGGTGGTGATTGTGCTCCACTGGTGCGTGTTCAGTGGGGCGATTCCTCGGTTTGGTGGTGGTTGTGCCTCACTGAGGCGCGCTTAGCGGGGTGTTTCCTCGGGTGGCTGGTGGGCATGCCCCGCTCAGGGCGCTTAGCGGGGCGAATCCTCGGTTTGGTGGTGGTTGTGCCTCACTGAGGCGTGTTCAGTGGGGCGTTTCCTCGGGTGGCTGGTGGGAATGCCCCGCTCAGGGCGCTTAGCGGGGCAATGCATCGGTTTGGTGGTGGTTGTGCCTCACTGAGGCGTGTTCAGTGGGGCGTTTCCTCGGGTGGCTGGTGGGAATGCCGGCTCAGGGGTGCTCAGCGGGGCAATGCATCGGTTTGGTGGTGGTTATGCTCCACTGGTGCGTGTTCAGTGGGGCGAATCCTCGGGTGACTGGTGGGAATGCCCCACTGGGAAGCTCTTAGCGGGGCAAATCCTCGGGTGAGTAGTGGTATTGGCCCGCTGAAGTTGTCGTGGCGTGGCGATTCCACTATTGGACAGAAGATTGAGTGCGATCGGGCGGCGTCCGGTGCGATCGGGAGGTCACTTGAGCAGGGCGGGCCAGAGCAAGTCGGCCATACGGTCGGCCCATGAGGTTCCGGTGGCGTCTGATAATCCGCTCGCTGTGGTCATACCCATCCAGCTGTGGTCGCTCGTAGCGCTATCAGTACCGGTTGTAACATTGCTATCAGCGCCGCTGGCCATACCGCTAACCGCGCCGTGGGCCATACCGCCGTCCGTCGCGACAATATCCGTATCCGCGTCTGCGCCGGCTTCCGCACCGTCTGCGTCTGCGCCGGCTTCCGCACCGTCTGCACCTGCGCCTGCATCAGTACCTGCGTCTGCGCCGGCTTCCGCACCGTCTGCGTTTGCGACGTCGTCCGCGCCCGCATAGGCGCCTGCACCGTCTGCGCTGCCGGTGCCCATGATGGCCTCATACGCCACCAGCGAGCCGATGATGGTGGACAGCAGTAGCCTCTCGTCGATGCCGGGGCGGAAGATGCCCTGTGCCACACCTTGGCCGATGAACGTCCGCACTTGCTTGAGCCACGGCGTGATCACCTGATCGACGATGTGATGGAAGAATTCCGCCTCGCTCGAGAGCACGATGCCCACATGCTTGACGTCGATGTTGTTGTCGCGCACCCAATCCACCAACCGCTGCAACAGTTGAGTGAAGTGCTCGCGCGTGGGGCTGGGCACCGGGCCAGCCTCGCCGCTGACCAGATACATCGCGCTGATGCTGCGCAGCAGTTCGTTGGAATTGTGGTACCGACGGTAGATGGTGGTCTTGGCCACACCTGAGCGCCGGGCCACCTCCTCGATGGTCACGCCGCTGATGCCGCGCTCCACCGCGATCTGCAACGTGGCGTGCATGAGCTTGCGGTCGGTGGCTTCGCGGCGACGTTCGGCGCGAGGCGCAACTGATGGCGCGGCCATCGGTATGACCGGTGACTTGGAGACCGGCTTCGCCGTTATGGCTGTGCCGGATATGGTTTTCATGACTTCTTCTTTCTTCATGGTGTCTTCATGATGTCGTGACGATGCGGATGATGACGTCAATTTCTGTACGTCCACTCGGCTCTGGCTGATGACTTCCCTTAGCCAGAGCCGCTGACAGCTCCCCTCAACGAGTGGAGCCAAGGGTAGCCGAGAATCTCGGCGTCAGCTCAGCACCTTCGTGCTCTCCACCTTGGCCACATACCACTGGTTGAACCGCACCAGCGGCTTGCGCAGCAGCAGGCCGAGCAACAGCAGCGGTGGCACGAACGCCAGCAGCATGCCGGCCGCCCTCCAATAGTCGAGATCGTAGATGCCGGCGATGGCGGCGCGCATCATCGTCACCGAATGGGTCAGCGGCAGGAACGGGCTGACCTTGGAGATGAAATCGGGCAGCACCTGCACCGGGTAGGCGGCGTTCGCGCCGGAGATCTGCACGATCAGCATGAGCACGCCAATCGCCTTGCCCACGTTGCCGAAGCTCACCACCGCCGTGTAGGTGAAGAACGAGAACACTAACGAGCTCAGCCAGCCGGAGAGCATGAACAGCAGCGGATGCACCGCCTGCACGTGCAGGAACAGCAGATCGCCGGTCAGCGACACCGTGGACTGCATGAGCGCAATGAGCGCGAACACGCCATAATGACCGAGGAACAGCTGATGCGGGCGCGGATTGCCCAGCGCCTCACGAGTTTTGCGCGAGACGGTGGTCTTCAACGTCACCACCATGAGCAGCGCGCCAACCCACAGCGGGATCAGCGTATAGAACGGCGCCATCGAGGAACCGAAGTTCTCCACCGGGAACACGGCCGTGCGCTTCAGCTGCACCGGAGCCGCAAGGGTGCTCGCCAGCGCCTCGGGGTCATTGCCCAGGACCTCCTTGACCATGCCCATATCGCCGCTGTTCAGTGCGTCCGCCAGTTTGCCGTTGAATGAGCTCAATTCATCGCCGGCGGCGCGCAGCTTGCCGGACACCCTGTCCAACGTGGTGCGCGCGTTGGTGAGCATGGTCTTCGCGTCGCTGGAAGTGCCTTCTACGTCGCTCAGTGAGGTCTTCAGCTGTGCCGCACCGGACTGGAGGATGCCCGAGGCTTCGGACGCGGACGAGGACAGGGATTCGATCTGCGGCTTCACGTTCGTGGCGAAGTCCGACTTCACGCCGGCGATGCTGCTTTTCGCCTGATCGGCGAGATCCTTGACCTGCTGGTGACGGTTCTGGACGTCGGCGTTGCTGTTGCGCACGTCGGTGGCCGCCGCGTTCAACGCATCCTTGAGCTTGGTCTGTCGCGCAATCGAACGATCCAGCGACTTGACCACGGCCGCATCCTCGCCGAGGATGCCGGCGAGCGTATTGCGGATCGACGTGTACTGGGTGATCTGGTCGGCGACCGCGGTGGCCTGCGCGTCAAGCTCATCGGCCACTGTGGTCGAACCGTTGTTCGCGTCCTGATAGAGGGCGTCGATGGAGTCGGACACCGCGCCGAAGCTGCTGGCGCTCGCGTCCAGCGCGTTGCCCATCGCGTCGGTGGTGGTGTTCAGCGCCCCGGCTACATCGGTGACGCCCTGTTTGGCGGTTTTCAGGTTCTTGCTGGCCGTGGACGCCGAACCCGAGGCCTGCTTGATCAGGCTGTTCGAGGTGTCCAGCAGGGTCTGTGCCGAATCGGTGAGCGTGCTGTAGGTGCCCAGCATGTCTGCGGTGCTGTCGAGCTGCGACGCGAAATCGGCGACATTCGCATTGAATGCGGTCAGTTGCTGCTTGGCTTCCGGTGTGGAGAGCTGATCCGCCAGCGACGAGGCGATCTCCAATCCGGCGGCGGTGATGGTCTGAGCGAATGTGGTGTTGATTTGCGATGCCACCTCGTCGGTGCCCTCGTTGAGCAGGTTCGGGGCCAACGCGTTCTTCTTCTCGTTGCGGTAGTAGGTCAGCTTGGCGTGCTGCACGTCATCGGAGAAGAACGTCATCATGTCTTCGCTGAATGACTCCGGAATCACGATGGCGGCATAGTACTTGCCGGATTTCGCGCCGTCGATGGCGTCGTCCTTGGAGGTGATCGTCCAGTCGAGCTGCGAATTGGCGCGCAGGGCGTTGACCACCTGGTCGCCGACGACGACCTTCATCGGAATCAAATCCGACTTATAGCCTGAGTCCGTGTTCGCCACCGCGAACTTCAGGTTCGACATGTTCGAGAACGGGTCCCAGCAGGCCGCCACGTTGAACCACGTGAACAGGCCGGGGATCATGGTCAGGCCGATCACGATGATGATGGAGACCACGTTGCTGGTCAGTCGTTTGACGTCTCCGGTGAAGAGCTTCCACATCGTGCTCATCGTGCGTGCCTTCCTTCCTTGTGCTGCGTGTTGTGCTGTGCGTCCTCGTGCGCGCCCGCAGCGGGCGCGTGAATAGCCGGAATCCTGACTGTGGGCGCGTCGCCGTTGCTTTCCGGAGAGGATGCGGCATGCCGTCCGTAGAGCATCGAGCGAATCGACTCGTCAGAGAGATTGCCGAGCTCGGTCTGCCGGCGGATCGAGTCGCGCATGTATTCCACGACCATCAGGAAGCCGATGATGATGAGCACCCAGGCGAGCCAGGTGGCCATCACCACGATCTTCTCGCCGGTGGTCAGGGAGAAGATGATGATCAGCGCCGCCGGCACAACGAATCCGGCGATCAGCGCGCCGGACAGTAGCTTCGGATACTGCTGGGTGAACTTGGCTGCGCGCCGCTCAATCGCATGCTTGTATTCGGTGCGATTCGCCAGCGCGGCAATCGCCTGGGTGACGCGGTATTCGTTGGTGGCGATATGCACGGGTTCGCCGATGATCATGTCGCTTTCCTCGATTTCGCGCGCGAACAGACGGTTCAGATTCGCCAGCCTCGGGCGTGCGACCAAGCCGAGTAGGAAGGCCAGGACGGCGAACATCAGCAGTTTGCCGATATAGCCGAACCATAGGCCGTCGTAGAAGCCGCCAATGGTCTCGCGCATCGCGTCGATCGAATAGGTGAACGGCAGCAGCGGATAGATGATGCGGAAGAACCGGGGCATCATCTCGATCGGATACAGACCGGAGGCGCCTGGCACCTGCAAGATCACCAGCGCCACGCAGACGCCCTTGCCCACATGCATGAACGTGGTGGACAGGGCGAACACCACCGACATGTATACCAACGAGGTAATAAGGCAGGTGAGCAGGAATACAGGGATGTTCTCGCACTGCATGCCGAGCACCAGATCGCCGATGCCGGTGACCAGACCTTGGCATGCGGCGAGCGTGGCCAACAGGAGGAACCGGCCCATATAGCCCTGCGTCGGGGTAAGTCCAGGGATGCCTTCGTCATCGGTCTCCACCTTGGGAATCACCACCAAAACGAACGCACCCACCCACAAGGCGAGGTTGGTGAACAGCGGGGCCATACCGGAGCCGTACGACGACACCGGATAGATGGTCTGCTCCTTGATCACCGTCGGGGACATCATGAAATCGGCGATTTTCGAGGAGTCCAGCGACCCGTCGCTGTCGAGCAGGGAGCCGAGCGACGTGGAGATGCTCATCGCCTTGATGTCGGTGGCAAGCGTATCCAGCTTGGTCTGCACATTGGCGAGCGCTTTATCGGTGTCGTCGAGCGCGGTTTTCGTGGAGGCGGCGGCCTTGTCCAGCTGGTCGAGGGCCTCTTTGGACTGGTCGATCAGCGTGCCCTGGTTGGTGATGTCGTTGGAGAGCGTGGCTGCGGTGGCGCTGATGGTGCTCAGTCCGCTGTTGAGCTGGGGGAGTGCGCCGGACACCAGGGTTTTGCGGGCGTCGTTCGTGGCGTTCAGCGTGGTCTGCGTGGCCGTGTTGAGATTGTTGGAGAGTCCGGCCGTATGCTGCGACGCGCTGCTGATGGTGGTGTTGAGGCTCTTGAGATTGCCCAGCGTGCCGGCGAGCTGGCCGTTGCGCTGTTCCAGTCGCTCGATGGCTGATTTCAACGGTTCCTGATTCGCGTTCGGCAGGCTTTTCAGCGTTTCCAGGATGGCCGCGTTGGCGTCGTTGATGTCTTCTGCGGTGTTCAGCATCCCGCCCACCTGCTGGTTGGCGGCGCTGATGGAGCCGGTCACCGTGCCGATGTTCTGATTCGTTTGGGAGACGGCTTGGCTCAGCAGGCTCGAGCCTTGGTCGAGCGCGCCCGAGGTGGAGGTGACGAAGCTGTTGACGCTGTTCTGTGTGCTGCCGATGAGCTTGGAGGTGCCGGCAAGGCCTTCGGCGGCGTCGATGCCGAGGGTGCGCGCGTCCTCCAGCGCTTGGCGCGCGGTGCGGGTCTTGGTGGGGGTCTGGTCGAGCTTGTCCTGCAGCTTGGCGATGGTGTCGCGCGTGTTCTGCACGTCGCCGGATGCCTCGTTCAGGGATGCGACGGTGTTGGCCTTCGTCTTGTCGCCTGTCGCGAGGGCTTTGTCGCCGGCTTTGTTGATGGTGTCGGTCAGGACTTTGGACACCGTGGAGACGAAGGTGGAGTTGACGGTGCGGTCGATGGTGGAGGCGCCCACGTCGGTGACTTTGGGGGCGATGGCGCTGGCCTTCTCGTTGACGTAGTACTCGAGGATGGGCTTGGTGTCGCCGCCGGTGACCACGCCGGCCAGGGCGTCGGAGAAGTTCTTCGGGATCACGATGGCGGCATACGCCTTGCCGGACTGCACCTGGTCCATCGCCTCGGCTTCGCTGAGGAACGTCCATCCGAGCTGGTCGTTGTTTTTCATCTGGTCGACGATCTGGTCGCCGAGGTTCTGCTTGCCGATCAGCGCGTTGTCGGTGCCGGCGTCGTTGTTGGCCACCGCCACCACGATGCCTTTGGTGTTGCCGTAAGGGTTCCAGAAGCCCACGATGTTGTACCACGAATACAACGGTGGGATGAACACCATGCCGAACAGGATCACCCAAGCGGTGGGTACCTTGAACAGGCGCATGAAGTCGCGCTTGAGGACTTTGAGAATATTGCCCATGCTACCCCCGGAGCTGTGTCTATTGGTATTCGCTACGTTTTCCGTAGCGCTACGCATTGGGTAGCGTAATACCGTGTCGGGAGATTTGGGAAGGTGGGTATGGGGGATTTGGCGGAATTGCGCTGGATTGCGGTGTAATAATCGTGCGTCGCTGCTCGATGTGTCTGATTATTAGGGTGTTGGGTTGTTGTTGGGGGTGCGGCTTGGGGCGGTATGTGATGTGCCGTCCCGGATTTCTTGCGCTGACGCCGATTCAGCGCCAATAATCCGGGACGGGTGGGTTTGTTTCGGGAATTTGTTGCGCTGGGTGTCGCTGAGTGCAAGTATTTCCCGCCGGGTGGGTTTGTTTCGGGAATTTGTTGCGCTGAGTGTCACTGAGCGCAACAAATTTGGGGTGAGTGGGTTTATCTCCCGGATTTCTTGCGCTGGGCGGTGTCGGACAGTGTTGGTGTCGGACGGTACTGGTGTCGGACGGTGTTGGGTGGTACTGGTGTCGGACGGTATCGGGCGGTACTGGACGATACTGGGCGGTATTGGGCGGTACTGGACGGTGTTGGGTAGATTAGGAATCCGGGGTTGTCCCTGCACCGTGGGGATTTGTGGGGATTCGCCCTACACCGTGAAGTGGTAGTCATTGTCAGCTTTGGATGCTGCCGGTGCCCTCTGCGGAGTCGAATGAGCTGGAGGAATCGGCGGAACCGGAGTCGGATCCATTGGACTGTCCGGGCATGCCGTTCTGGCCGCTTTGTCCGTTGCCGGGCATGCCTTGGAACTTGCCTCCTTGTCCATTGCCGCTAGGCATCTGCATCTGCTGGCTTACGCCTTGGGAATGTCCTCCGGAAATCGCGCCGTAGGCCAATCCGCCGCCGAGGCCGCCGATCAGTCCGCAGCCCAGGCTGATGCCCGCGATAATGGCTATGGTCTTGCCGCTGAAGGACTTCAATGCCGAGCCTTGGCCGAACCCATGCGGAGCAGTGGTGCCGGATTGATTCCAGGTTTGCTGGGATTGAGTCCCCCAAGATGCATTGCCGTCGGTGCCGTATGGCTGCTGGGTGGCGCCAAACGGCTGCGCAGGGCCTTGCTGCGGGTTGACGCCGGGCGTCTGGCTGTTGTAGAGATTCTGGTACTGGTGGGTGTCCGCGGTCCGGTTGACGTTGATCGGTTCGGTGGCTGCTGTGGCCTGTGCATTCTGGTCTGTGCGATTGGCTCCAGTGTTCGGGTTGGTGTTGTTGCTGGTCATGATGATTCCTTATCGATGAATGGTTGAAGTTAGTTGTTTGGGGGTGATTGTGGACGATTCGTGACGGGTAAGGCGGCGAGGCGAACCGGGGATGGGCGTGTGCGAAGGGCGCTGGAACGGTTGATGCCGGGGCAGCATTCGCCGCTACATGCTCCACGTGGTCGAGGTGCCGAACGCGCTGTCGAAATCGGAGCGGTCGATGAGATCGGCGCTCAGCTCGGTGTCGTTGCCGGTTGCCGAATCGGGTAGGGCTGTGCCGTAATCGCCGGTGACGGTCACGGTCACCGAACCGGTGCCTGTGACCACGGTCTTGCCGTTCGCCACGATGGTCGCGGTGTTGCCATCCGAATCGACGACCGAACCGCCGTCGGCCACATTCAGTGCGGAGACCGTCGTGTCCTCGCTCACCACCCAGGTCGATGTGCCGTCGACGTTCACCGTGATCGGCGAATCGGTGGTGGAATCCTCATTGGCGGCGTCGTTCGTCACAATGCTCGCCGCGCCGGTCCATGTTGAGCCGTCCAGCAGATTCAGCGTCACCGAGGAAATCGTGTCCGCGCTTACCGTGCCGTTCAGCGTCTGATTGTGACCGGTGAACACCACAGTGGCGCCGTTGGAGCCTGCAGAACCCCAGTTGTTGGAGTCGTTGCCGGCTGCGGTGATCAGCGCCGCCTTGGAGGAATCGAAGTCAAGCGTGGTATTCGACAGCACCACGTCGGCGGTGGTGTTCGTGAAGTAGAACATCGAGCCGGATTCGATGGCGGATTTCAGCGTGGAATCGGCGGCCTGGAATGTGGCGTGCTCGCCGGTGGAGGCTTCGGCGTCGCCGGATGTGGACTGATAGATGATCACGCCGTTGGCCACCGGGTCGCTGGCGGTCTTGCCGGTGACGGTGCTGGTCAGCTGGGAATCCTTAATCAGAATCGTATTCAGCCCCTCCATGCCTGCGATCTGCGAGCCGCTGGACGTACCTGTGACGCCCGAGACCTGCACATCGCCGGTGGAATACAGCAGCGGTGAACCCGAACCGGCCGTGCTCAGGTCGGAATCGGTGGCGGAGATCGAACCGCCGCCGCGGTCGGTGGCGACGGTGGCGCTATGGTCGCCTGACGTGGTGGCGGTGACCGCGCTCGCCAGGATCGTGCCGCCATAGGTGGCGTCAAGGGCACGCGAATTGTCGGCTGTGGTGGTAATGGTCACGTTATTGACCAGCGCGGTCCCCGAATCGGTGGCGAACACGGCGTTCGACCCGGAGCTGGAGGCGTTGATGGAGGAGTCGGAGATGACGGTCTTCGAATCCTCGCCCACCGTCAGCGCCACGGAATTGGTGCCGTAGAAGTTGTTGTTGTCGGCGTTGTCCGAGTCGCCGGATTTGTTCAGTGTGGCGTTGGTCAGGGTCAGTGTGCCGCCGTTCTGCGCCAATGTGGTGTTTTGGTCTGATTCGGTGGCCTCGATGGTCTCAGCGTCGGAGGTGACCTCCTTGCCGTCCGCGGTCAGTGCGCCCGAGTAGCTGCCGCTGTAGTCGTAGCTCATGGTATCCGCACCGCCCATGCCGCCGGGCTGGCCTTGCAGGGTGGTGCTGTTCTGTGTCGAGCCGTTGCCCCAGCCGAGGCTGCGGGCGATGGCTGCGCCTGCCATGCCGTAGCCGAAGCCGGTGACCAAGGAGATGGCGGCTGCCGTGGCCGCCGCCTTGCCGAGAGGGGACTGCGCGGTGCGTCGAGCGATTCCCCTCGGTTTTGGCTGTCGCTTGCCAGACGATGATGTGATGGTCATGTCGGTTCCTTTCCGCCGGTGCGCTCGCGGATGCGCGGGCCTGTCCTTGCGGGCCTTATGCCTGTGCGCTCGCGGATGCGTACCCTGTTTGCTATTGACTCCAGTACACTGCCTCGGGCATAAAGGGAACTGCGGTGGCCCGGTGGGGCCTCTGGAATGTGCGGAAAGGACGTCTGGAAGGTTGTTGGACGTTTCCTGAATGCGCAGGGCAGGGACTATTGCTGCCGGGGTTGAATCTCAGCGCTGATCGCCGACGTTGAGGACCCGCCATGTCACAATGGAAACCATTCGAGCGACGGCATAGGAGGGAATCATCATGTCTGATCGCACGCCTGAACAGTCCCATCGTAGGGAATCTTCCGCATCCAAAGAGGCTAGGGAATCGGCTCTCGAAGCCGACCTGGTAGCCGCCGAACTGGACGGTGCCGAACTGGATCTTGACGCCAAACGACTGCCGATTCTGGCTCGCGTCTATGGCGTGCTGGTGCTGCTCGACGGGCTGGCCACCCTGCCGATTGTGGTATTCGCCACGTGGTACTCCGTGCATGAGATTATGACGGGCCATGTGCAGGTGGACGCGATGAGCCTGACGTTCGTGCTGTCCGCGCTTCACGCGGTGGTACTGATCGGCAACGCCATAGCATTGATGATTTTCGGCGTACTGCTCGTACTCAACCGCCGCCGGTACGCCGCCCGCTGGGCGTATGTGCTGATGCCGCTCACCTTGGCGGATGGCATGCTGTCCCTCGCGCTTCAGGGCTTGGGGTGGAATGTGGTGTTGCCGGCCATCCAGATGGTGATCCTTATCGTAATCTCCGTGACCGCCGATCCGGGGCTGCGCGAGGAGCGTCGGTTGCAGCGCGCGCTGAGGCGCATGGATGAGCGCGATGACTATGAATCCGCGGTCGCCGCAGGCATGCTCGGTCGCGACCAGTCCGGCAAGGGCTATATTGCGTTGGACTTCTTCAACATCTTCTGGCTGTTCACCATCGCCTCGATTGGCGGCCTCGCCATCGAGACCATCTACCATCTGGCGCTGTACCACGGGGAGCTGCAGGATCGCGCGGGGCTCTTGTGGGGCCCGTTCTCGCCGATTTACGGCTGCGGTGCGGTGCTGGTGACCGTGTGCCTGAACCGCTTGTGGAAGGCGAATCCGTTCCTGATCTTCTGCGCGTCGGCGGTGATCGGCGGTGCGTTCGAATACGCCACCAGCTGGTTCATGGAAGTGGCGTTCGGTATCACGGCCTGGGATTACACCGGACAATGGCTGTCCATCGACGGCCGCACCTCCGGCAAGTATATGTTCTTCTGGGGGCTGATCGGTGTCGTCTGGGTGCGCTGGCTGCTGCCGCGCATGCTGGCGCTCATCAATCGCATCCCTTGGAAAGTGCGGTATTCGCTGACCGCAGTGTGTGCGGTGCTGATGGTGGTGGATATCGTGTTCACGCTGATGGCTCTGGACTGCTGGTACGGGCGCATGTCCGGGAATGTGCCGGATTCGCCCGCCGCGGTATGGTTCAGCGAGCATTACGGCAACGACTACATGGCCGAACGATTCCAGACCATGCACATCGACCCGTCCAAGGCCGGCCGCATGTAGCGGGTCGCGTATCTGGATATCTGGGTATCGCTGGAGGCTGGAGCGTATGAAGACCCTCGATTGTCGCCAATATGCGGGGAGCGTAAGACGGGCCGTGCAACGTGTCGGACTGAACGATAAACTGGCAGTGTTTGAACGAAATCCGGGCCTCTGTATCGGAGGCGTCGGCGGGCGGACGTATCCGTGATGCGCACTGATGCATCGCGGACATATTCAGCCGCCGATCATCGGGGCGCCCGCTGGCGTTCCACGGTCAAGAAAGGCAAGGCATATGGCCGAAGCTACTGCAAATATCGGTGTCATCGGACTGGCTGCGATGGGCTCTAACCTGGCTCGTAACCTGGCACATCACGGCAACACCGTGGCGCTGTTCAATCGCCACTACTCCCGTACCGAAAAGCTGATGGACGAGCACGGCACCGAAGGCAACTTCGTGCCGGCCAAGACGCTGGAGGAGTTCGCGGCCTCGCTGAAGCGTCCGCGCACCGCCATCATCATGGTCAAGGCCGGTGCTCCGACCGACGCCGTGATCGAGCAGCTCGAGGAAGTGTTCGAGCCGGGCGACATCATCGTGGACGGCGGCAACTCTTTCTTCAAGGACACCATCAAGCGTGAGAAGGAAGTGCGCGCCAAGGGCTTCCACTTCGTGGGCTGCGGCGTATCCGGCGGTGAGGAGGGCGCGCTCAACGGCCCGTCCCTGATGCCCGGCGGCACCGCGGAATCCTGGAAGACCCTGGGCCCGATCCTCGAATCCATCGCCGCCAAGGTCAACGGTGAGCCGTGCGTGACCCACATCGGTACCGATGGCGCCGGCCACTTCGTCAAGATGGTGCACAACGGCATCGAGTACGCCGACATGCAGGTCATCGGCGAGGCCTACGACATTCTGCGCCGCGGCTTGGGCATGGATGCCGAGGAGATCGGCGACGTGTTCGAGGAGTGGAACAAGGGCGATCTGGACTCCTACCTCATCGAGATCACCGCCGAGATCCTGCACCACAAGGATGCCGAGACCGGCAAGCCGTTCGTGGACGTGGTCGTGGATCACGCCGGCATGAAGGGCACCGGCACCTGGACAGTGCAGACCGGTCTGGAGTTCGGCTCTCCGGTGGCTGCGATCGGCGAAGCGGTGTTCGCCCGCGCGCTGTCGAGCCACGGCGAGCTGCGTGAGGCCGCCCAGCGCGAGGGCCTGGCCGGTCCGAACAAGACCATCGATCTGGCTGGCGAGGACCGTGCGGCGTTCGTCGAGGACGTGCGCAAGGCGCTGTTCGCCTCCAAGGTGGTGGCCTACGCGCAGGGCCTCAACGAGATTCAGGATGGTGCCAAGGAGTACGGCTGGGATATCAACCTGTCCGAAGTGGCCCGCATCTGGCGTGGTGGCTGCATCATCCGCGCCCAGTTCCTGCTCGACCGCATCACTGAGGCGTTCAAGGGCGATAACCCGCCGGCCTCTCTGCTGTTCGATCCGTACTTCGAGAAGATCATCGGCGAATCCCAGGATGCATGGCGTCGCGTGATTGTTCGCGCTATCGAGGCGGGCATTCCGACCCCGGTGTTCTCCAGCTCCCTGGCCTACTACGACGGTCTGCGCTCCAAGCGCCTGCCCACCGCCCTGACCCAGTCCCAGCGCGACCTCTTCGGCGCCCACACCTACGGCCGCGTCGACAAGCCCGGCGTTTTCCACACGCTCTGGGCCGAGCCGGGCAAGCCTGAAGAGCAGCAGAGCTGATCTTCAGGCTTGAGGAGAGCCCTGTGGGCTCTCCGGCCGGCTCGGTGGTTGGCGGCTATGCCGTCAAACCCAGTATTGAGTCTCGCTCGTAGAGCGAGTCCGTAATTGCTGTTCGAAGAAGGCCAGGAAGCCGGGGCCGTCCAGCCTTCTTCGGTGCGAGGCGGTTTACCGCCGAGCAAGATGGAACTTGGAGCCTGAAGAGCAGCGGAGCTGATCGTCCGGCTTGAGGACAGTCCGGTGGGCTCTCCGGCCGGTAGTCAAACGGAGCGAATCTAATACCTGTGACGGAAGTTCGTTGGCTGT
>NZ_JFAN01000020.1:0-30880 GCF_006408855.1 Bifidobacterium sp. UTBIF-68
GACCGGCGTGTGCGCGAACCGGCGGAGCCATGAGGAGCGGATCCGGCCGGCCGCGCCGCATGCCGTGCAATACCGGGCGGTATCATCCCCGGGCTCGCAGCCGATCAGCCACACACCCGCACGCGAGCCCTTCTCCTCGTGCCGCTGCCAGACGGGATTCAACCCCAGCTTGTCGAGTCCGAGCAGGACACGACCATCGAACACGCTAGACTCGATGGTAAGCCGCGCGGTTTTCTTCATTTTTTCTTTCACACAACGAATAAAACCGCACGGCCCCTACACACCAAAATCGGAAGAGCCAGTTATGAGACGATTCCTGCACATAGCCGAATCGCTCGCGCATCGTCCGAGACCCGTTTTTCGCGATGGCAGTGGGGCAATTGCTGATACCCTGGCTTCACTGAGAGTCTGCCAGCGAAGCCAGGTGGACAGCCCATGGGCCAGCTCTTCTAACAAGGGGAGCCAAAATATGATCAATGAATTAATGACGCGGGATACTAGTGTATCCGCGGACGCTTGGAAAACGGCATAAAACCGGTTCGACTCACCGAATGTAAATGTTTGCAGAATAATGCGCTATACTGCAAACAATGCAAATGATTCCAATATGAATGAGTTTGCATCAAACATGACGGAGCACTGACGCTGCCGTCGAGGAGAACACACAGGAAGTCGTAAGGAGCATCCGATGAAGTCTGCTCAGAAGGTCATTGCGACCGCTGCAGTTCTGGCCATGAGCGTCGCCGCACTGTCCGCATGCGGCAGCGACACCGCCGATGACAGCAAGGGGAAGGTCTACTTCCTCAACACCAAGGCCGAAATCGTCGACCAGCTGCAGGAGCTGGCCGATGCCTACACGGATGAGACCGGCGTCTCGGTCGACATCCAGACCGCCGCCTCCGGCACAAATAACCAGACCCTGACCTCCGAGCTGTCCAAGTCCGACGGCCCGACCATGTTCAATCTTGCCGGCTTCGACCAGTACGCCAAGTTCAAGGACTACCTCGAGCCGGTCCAGGATTCCGAGGCCTACCAGCTGCTGACCGACGAAGGCAAGAGCTACGCCTACAAGGACGGCGACACCGCGTACACCATTCCGTACGCCGCCGAATGGTACGGCATCATCTACAACAAGAAGATCGTCAACGAGTACGCGAAGAAGAGCTACGCGGTCATCAAGTCCGCCGACGACATCACCAGCTGGGATGTGCTCAAGAAGGTCATGAACTCCATGCAGGAGCACAAGGACGACATCGGCCTCGAAGGCGCCGTGTCGACCCCAGGCCTGGACGCCTCCGACAACTACCGCTTCTCCTCGCACATGGCCCGCATTCCGCTGTTCTACGAGCTCAAGGATCTCGGCGTGACCTTCTCGCTCGACATCACCGGCAAGTACATGGACAACTACAAGGACCTGTGGGACACCATGGTCAAGGACAGCCCGACCGAGCCGTCGCTGATCGGCTCCGGCACCTATGAGGATTCCACCGCCGAATTCTCCACCGGCGCCGTGGCATTCTACCCGAATGGCGTGTGGGCCTACACGCAGATCAAGGACAACGACGTGGCCGACGAGGACCTGGGCATGCTCCCGTACTACATGGGCAACCCGGGCGAGGAGGACTACGGCCCGGCCGCCGTCTACGACGCCAACTGGGCGATCAACAAGAACGCCTCGGAAGCGGACAAGAAGGCTTCACTCGACTTCATCAAGTGGATGGTGAGCTCCGATACCGGCAAGAACGCCCTGGCCAAGGAGATGGGCTTCGCAGCGCCGTTCACCACCTTCGGTGATGATGATCAACCGGCAAACCCGCTCGTCGCCGCGGCCAAGGAGTGGAGCGAATCCAAGGGCAAGAAGACCGTCTACACCGCCAGCATCCCCGGCCAGCAGTGGATGGACAACATCGCCAACCCGCTCGTCGAATACACTCAGGGCACCGGCGATTGGGATGCCGTCGTGGAAGGCTTCGCCGGCACCTGGAAGACGCTGTGGGACGCCTACAAGGACTCCACCGGCATGCTGCCGCCCGCCGACCCGCTGTCCTAGTGGTTCGGCTCACTGAGGGATGCAAGGACTACACCTTGCATCCCTCAGTCTTCCCGAGCGAGGGGAGCAGTGGAGGAACGCAGCACCAGTCCCGGCATCACGATTTCGTGCGCGCGTTCCGGCGTCTTGCCTTCAATCAGCGCGAGCGTTTTCTGAGCCGCAACCCGACCCAGCGCGGCCGGATCCTGGCGGATCGTCGTCAACCCGCTTTCCTTGGCGTACGTCGAATCATCGAACCCGGTCAGCGACAGGTCACGTGGCACGCGCAGACCGTAACGAATCATCGAGAAATACAGCGGAATCGCCATAAGATCCATAACGCAGCAGACCGCCGTGGGGCGCTCGGTGAGCGCGAGAATCTGCGACAGCAGGTCGTCGGCGGGGGCGTCCACCGTCTCGTCGTAATAGATGGTTTCAGGATGAACGATACCGGCCTCGCGGCAGACGTCATCGAACCCCTGGATGCGCAGGTCGGCACTGTGCGGAATCGACGGCGACGTGCGATGCCGTACGAGCGCGATCTGCTCGTGGCCGAGCGTGATGAGATGCTCGACTATCATGCGCATGCCGCTGCGGTCGTCGATGCTCACCGTGGCGTCGTAGCCATCCAGTGACGGAGTATTCACGCCGACAATCGGGATGTGGACGCTCTGCAGACGCGAAGCCTCGTCCGGGTTGACGTTGAACGACGAGACAATTACGGCGTCGGCGTTGCGCCGCACCGGTAGCTCGGCGAAGAAGCTATGGCGCTCCTCGGGAGTGACGACCGAATACAGGGAGATATCGTAGCCTTCGTCATGCAGCACGGAATTCAGGCCGGCCAGCAGACGGGAATTGAACCAAGTCGAAATGTCCTCGCTGAGGAGCAATGCAAGGCGATAGGAGCGGCCGGTCTTCATGGAAGTAGCCGAGCGGGAGATCGAATAGTTCAGCTCGTCGGCCGCCGCGAACACACGATTGCGCGTTTTTTCAGATACCATATCCGGTTTCGCGAACGCACGCGACACCGTCGCGATAGATACGCCCGCCTTTGCGGCGACTTCCGAGATACTCGCTTCCATGACTCCCTCCATAGCGCTGCCCATAGTGCGATGCCATTGCGGGATGACATTGCGGGATGACATAGTGCATTGGCATCAATCCTGCAATGGCATCCCGCAACAGCATCCCGCAATCCGAGTTATCACCGGTGCTCACCTCGGCTGATCGACGACTCCTTATAGCCCTTGATAGCCCTTGGCAATCCCGGTAATCCTGACTAATCAGGGCACACAATCAGCACATGCACAACAATGCATAGGTTTACACCTTGATCCCACTAGTGTAACTCGCTCGAATGCCGCCGATGATGAAAATGAGCCATTGCTGTATAACCAATAACCATTGACGTAGCGACGAGGATTCATCGAGAACCCGCAGCCAGTGGAAGCCGCCGGCAGTCTACAGCACCACGCGGCGGTTGAGGTCGCGGCGCAGCACCTTCCAGCCGGGCAGGTAGGTGGTCATGCGGCGCTGGAAGCCTGCGCCATGGCCGCGTTCCCACAAGTGCGTCATCTCATGCACGAGCACGTATTCCAGGAATCGCGGCTCCATCAGACCCAATTGCAGATTCAGCCGGATGCGGCCGGTCGCCGGCGTGCACGACCCCCAGCGCGAAGTCATCAATCGCAGTGTGATATGCGTGGGGCGGCCGATCACCGGACCCCATTTCGCTAGCAGCGCGGGGAGCTGGGCGTCGATGTTCGCGGCCGCGCGGCGGCGCAGCTCTTCGGTCCAGGCGAAATGAGCGGCAACCTCAGGATATGCCGCTCCCCCGCGTGAATCATCCCGGCGCGAATCAGCCCGGCGCGTATCCGCCCGACGGCCGTCAGCAGCATCGCGCATACCGGCACCACCATCTATACCAGCGCCACCATCCGCACCGGTGCCACCATCCGCACCGGCGAATGTATGAGTATCAGCACGCGTGCCTTGCAGCCCGCCTTCGGCAAGAGACCGTTCACGGGCCGAAGCCATCTTGCGGATATTGCGATTGATCCATTCGCGGCGATTGCGAATGAAATCGGCGACAACCCGGTCGCTCATGCGCTTCGGCGCGGACACTGTGATATCGCCGTTCGGCGGCTTGATGCGCAGATACATGTTCTTGATGGGCTTGCGCACCACCATGACCGGCAATCCGTCGATGGTCAGGTTCTTGGCGGCGGCTTCGGCTGTCGAGCCTGCCGGGCAGGACCCGGAGCGCTGTGATGGTCGATACGGCATGTGTGCCATTCTCGCGCGCGGAAACGACAGTCCGATAGCGATGGAGTCGAATCTGGGGGTCCAATCTGGAACAAAGCCCACTCTCCGGAATCTGCTTTGCCGACCATTAAGACGCCGCAGCAGGTGGCGACACGCCGAAGCGGCTCAGGCGTTGACACCATTTCAGTCAGTGGTATTGTAATCACCTGTGCGCTTTTGAAGTGCATGGACGGGCCCGTAGCTCAGGTGGTTAGAGCGCATCCCTGATAAGGATGAGGTCGGAGGTTCAAGTCCTCCCGGGCCCACAGGAAAAATCAAGCGGCCGTGGTGCCGCTCTTTTTTTCCCGAATAAATCAATTGGGGCTATAGCGCAGCTGGTAGCGCATCTGCTTTGCAAGCAGAGGGTCGCCGGTTCGAACCCGGCTAGCTCCACAATCTCGAGAAACCCCGGAATCGCAAGGTTCCGGGGTTTCTCTTTTGCGGGCTATAGTCCAGCGAGGCAAAACCTCGGGCCAACCGATGAAGCACCCCAGTCACCACCCACCAGCGGAGCAATACCTCGGCCAAGCCAAGGAACCACCACTCCTACACCGCCCCAGCGAAGCAAAACCTCGAGCCAACAGCGAAACCGCCCCACTGAAAGCCATTCAGAGAGGCAAAACCTCGGCCGAGCCAATGGAACACCCCAAACACACCCCACCAGCAGGGCAGAACCTCGGGCAGACCGATGGAACACCACGCCTCCACCAGCTCAGTGACGCAAAACCTCGGCCAAGCCGAAGAAACACCCCAGCCACCACCCACCAGCGGGGCAGAACCTCGGGCCAACCAGCAAACCACCCCACTGACAGCCATTCAGCGGAGCAAAACCTCGGCCAAGCCAAGGAAACGCAGTGCGAGCCAACAGACGAGCCAGCCAGCTGTGCGCGTAGCGCGGCCCAATTGCAGGATGTTACCGTGAAGCAAACAGCGGAGCTGCTGGAAGCAACGAGCAAACCAACAGCCGCCCGGAGAGCCCGTCCTTGATTGCAGGACGAGCTGGCGACGAAGCCGTCTGGGGAGCAGCAGGGAAGCAACACGAAGCCGCAATCTCCAATCATTAGCACCAAATAGCGAGACAAACCCCAAGCAGTTGACACCTTGTCAAAATGCACTACAATAAGCCGTGAGAGAAATTGACGCTTCGTCAACAATACGGCCGCCGCAAGGAGTGCGGAGGTCAAACCTCGAACCAAGCGCCAATGCCCCGCTTCGGCGTCCGACGAGGGACGACGAAGCCGGCACAACAGCACATCAAGGGAAAGGACCGTCATGCTGTTTCAGGTCTACGGCGACAATGCCGTCTACCAATGGATTGGATGGATTCTCGTCTTCTGCTGCCTCATCGGCGCCAACGAGCTGGCCCGCCGCACCAAAACCGGCGGCATCGTCGCATTTCTCGTGGTTCCCGCCGTCCTGACCGTCTACTTCGTCACCATTTACACCGCCGCCGCCATGGGCGCGGAGTGGGCGCTCAACAACCCCACCTACGTACACATGACCAGCTGGTTCCACTACGCCAAGCTCTACGCGGCCACCATCGGCTGCATCGGCTTCATGGCACTCAAATACAAGTGGGGCTCCATCGGCAAATCGCACTGGTTCAAGTGCTTCCCGTTCGTGATCGTGGCCATCAACATCCTCATCGCCGTGGTCTCCGACTTCGAATCCGCCATCCGCGGCTGGGGCGGCACCTGGATCTCCACCGAAGGCGTAACCCTGTACGGCGGCTGGCACAACGTGTTCAACGGCGTGGCCGGCATCCTCAACATCTTCTGCATGACCGGCTGGTTCGGCATCTACGCCTCCAAGAAGAAGGACGACATGCTCTGGCCGGACATGACCTGGGTGTTCATCGTGGCCTACGACCTGTGGAACTTCTGCTACACCTACAACTGCCTGCCCACCCACTCCTGGTACTGCGGCCTCGCACTGCTGCTGGCTCCGACCGTCGCCAACTTCTTCTGGAACAAGGGCGGCTGGATCCAGAACCGTGCGTTCACACTGGCCATCTGGTGCATGTTCGCCCAGGTGTTCCCGATGTTCCAGGATTACTCGGTATTCTCCACCCAGTCCGTGAACAACCCGAACGTGAACCTCGTAGTTTCGCTGATTGCTCTGGTGGCCAACGTGCTGGCACTCGGCTACATCCTCGTCCGCGCCAAGAAGCAGGGCGTCAACCCGTGGATGCAGGAGATCTTCAAGGGCACCAAGGATTACGAGCAGGCCATCGCCCGCGCCGCATAGCTGCCTCACGACTACCGCCGCTCGGCGGGGCCTACGGGGACTCCACCGGGCTCCCCGCCCCACGGCCCGTGAGCAGGCCATCATCCGTGCCGCGTGAAAAGCCACGGGCCTGCCCGCGCCGGGCAGGCCAGACTACGCAGCCCGCGCCACCCGAACCTCAAAACCGGCTAACTCGCTTGAATGAGGTACATTCGGGGGTTTGCGAAGAGGCATCTGCCTTCAATGAGGTACCGGGATGATGAAAACCCGAGTATAAACGTTGATATTGCAACGTTCGTACTCGGGTTTTCCTGATTGAAGTACCTCATTGAAAGCAGATACCTTTCCGCAACCGGGCAAAAGTACCTCATACAAGGCAGATAGCTGAATGTGACCTATATCGCCCACGCCGCGTGACCGCAGACTACGCCGAGCAGGCCAGACTACGCAGTCCGCGCCACCCGAACCTCAAAACCGGCTGTAAGTTCGCGGCTCAACCAATATGTCGCGCACTTACAGCCGGTTTTTGCGTTGTTACAGACCGTATGTTCGCGTCGCCCTCGTTGAGCCGCGAACATACAGCCCGATTCACCCCCCGGCAGCCACTTCAGCCCCAGGCAGCCCCAATTACGCCTTGGTGACGTGGCCGCCGAACTGGGCCCGCATGGTGGAGACGACGCGCAGGGTGTCGTCGCCGCCACCGCGCGAGGTCTGACGGGCATACAACGCCGCCGCAGTGGCCGGAGTGGGCACGCCGAGCTCCAGAGCCGCTTCAATCATCCACTTGGCTTCGCCGGATTCGTTGGCCACCGGCGGCATGGACTTCAGCGTCGGATCGGTCTTGAAGGCGTTAGCAAGCAAATCGAGCAGCCATGAGCCCACCACCGAGCCAGACTTCCATGAGGTCATCACCGCGGCAGGGTCGGCGATGAGTTCGGAGCGCACCATGGTGGCGAAGCCCTCGCCGAACGCCTGCATCATGCCGTATTCCACACCGTTGTGCACCATTTTGGCGAAATGCCCGCCGCCGACCGGACCGGCCAGCACCAAGCCATACTCGCCTTCGGGCTTCAGAGTGTCGTAGATCGGCCGCATGAACTCGAAGTCCTCCTGCGAGCCACCGACCATCAGCGCGTAGCCGCGGTCGATGCCCCAGACGCCGCCCGAAACGCCGCAATCCATGAAACGTATGCCGAGTTCGCCCAATTGCGCGGCGTGACGGGCGTCGTCCACATAACGGGTGTTGCCGCCGTCAACGACCATGTCGCCGGCCTCAAGCAACGCCGCCAAGCGGTCGATGGTGTCGTCGGTGGGCTTGCCGGCCGGCACCATGACCCACACCACACGCGGGGCATCAAGCGCGGCAACCAGCGACTCCAGCGAATCGACGTCGCGCCCTGATTCGGGGGACATGTCGTAGCCGACGACCTTGTGCCCGCCAGCCGCGAGGCGCTTGGCCATGTTGCCGCCCATGCGGCCGAGTCCAATCATTCCGATGTGCATTGCAGGTTCCTTTCACAGTGATGTGGGGTACGGGATGGGGTTAAAGGATGGTGGAAATGGTGGGTGATGATGGTCTCTCCCCCAGCCAGCCTCCGGCTGACAGCCCCCTCGTCAGAGGGAGCCAAGGAAAACAGCCATAGGGGATAGGAGGGGCACGGGACCTGCCTGGCCTCATCAGAGGGACCAAGGAAAGCCACCATAGGTGGATAAGAGGGGGTACGGGACCTGGTTGGCCGCGTCCTCGCGCACCTTGAAACCGCCATGGAGGATATGGAGGAGTACAGGACAGGCGACATCCACCAGAGGGGGCCGAGGAAACCGGCCTGGGGGATGGGAGCAGTACGGGAGATGCGGCATCCCGTCCGCGATGGCCGAGGACGCGGATCACACGGGTCACAAGACCAGGGAGAGGAGCATCACACAGCCGAGGCCCACCACGGACAGCACGGTCTCCATCAGCGACCAGGTCTTGAGGGTCTGGGAGACGGACATGCCGAAGTACTCCTTGACCAGCCAGAAGCCGGCGTCGTTGAGGTGGGAGAAGAACACGGAGCCGGCGCCGATGGCGAGCACGAGCAGCGCCAGATGCGTGGGGCTCATGCCGGTGGCGAGCGGCACCATGATGCCGGAGGCGGTCACGGTGGCCACGGTGGCGGAACCGGTGGCGAGGCGGATGAGCACAGCCACGAGCCAGCCGGCGATCAGCGGGTTCATCGCGGATTCGGAGATGCCGTTGGCGATTACGTCGCCAATGCCGGAGTCCACCAAGGTCTGCTTGAAGCCACCGCCCGCGCCGACGATGAACACGATGCCCGCCACGGAGGCGAAGGACTTGCCGACTTCGCCGTTGATGAATTCGCGGGTACGGCCTTGCATGAAACCGAGCAGCACCATGGCCACCACGGCGGTGATGAACAGCGCGGTCAGCGGCGTGCCGATGAAGACGAGCACACGGCCCCACAGCGACTCGGTCTGTTCGGTCAGATCCACCACGGAGGCGGCGAGCATCAGCACCACGGGCAGCAGGATGACGGTCATGGCCTGAGCGAACGACGGACGCTTGGACTCATCCTTGACGGCCTCCTTCTCGGCGGCCTGCTCTGGCGCGGGGATGGGCACCCACTTGGCCATGATGCGCGCCATCAACGGCCCGGAGATGATGACGGTGGGCACGGCCACGAGCAGGCCGAGCGCCAGCGTGACGCCGAGGTTGGCGTTGAGGGCGGAAATCGCGACCAGCGGGCCGGGGTGCGGCGGCACGAAGGCGTGCAGGGTGGACAGGCCGGCAAGGGCTGGGATGCCGAGCAGGATCACCGGCATCTTGGCGCGGCGGGCGGCGAACAGCACCACCGGGATGAGAATCACGACGCCGACCTCGAAGAACATCGGGATGCCGACGATGAACGCAATCAGCGCCATCGCCCACGGCAGCAATTGCAACGGCGTCTTGGCCATGATCGTGTCCACGATCACGTCGGCGCCGCCTGAGGCGAACAGCAGTGTACCGATGATCGAGCCGAAGGCGATGAGCAGGCCGACGTTGGACACGGTTGAGCCGACGCCTGAGGTGAAGCTGTTCCAGGATTCGTCGAACGGCACGCCGGCGCAGATGGCCATGACGAACGAGCCGACCATGAGGGAAATGAATGGATGGACTTTGGCGACGGCTATGAGCAGCACGATGGCTGCGATGCCGATGATTGCGGCGAGGATGAGGTTCATGGGGGAATTCCTTGCGTTCGTTGGAAGGATTGGAGTTACGTTTTCGGGCTGGCTTCGTAGGCGTTCAGGCCGCTGCGGATACCGTCGCGTCGTTGGCAGCCTTGGATGCCTGATATTGGCGGACTGCTTCGACGGCTTGGGCGACGACTTCGTCGATGGTGCCGTCGACCGGTACGACCACGCCGTTTTCGTCCGATTCGAGCGGCTGCAGATCATTGAACTGGCTGGCCAGCAGCGATGGCGGCATGAAGTGGTCCTTGCGGGCGGAAAGTCGGCTGTAGATCAGCTCCTGAGAGCCGGCAAGGTGCACGAAGAACACGTCGACGTTCTCGCGCAGCAGGTCGCGGTAGGCGCGCTTGAGGGCGGAGCTGGAGACCACGGTGTTCTGGTCGAGTGCCTCGCGGGCCACCATCCAGGTGTTGATGACGCGAAGCCACGGCCAACGGTCTTCGTCGGTCAGGGGGATGCCGGCGCTCATCTTATCGATGTTGGCCTGCGGGTGGAAGTCGTCGCCCTCTGCCATGACGTAGCCCAGCTGGTCACGAATCGCCTCGGCGACCGTGGATTTGCCGCATCCGGCGACGCCCATCACTACGACGTGAATGCTCATCTGGATTGTCCTTTCAACTGCTTTGTTGATTGGTTGATTGTTGAGTAATACTATACGATTCTTTCGTCGTACTTGTCAAGTTAAAAGTACTACTTATTTTCGGAATGGCATGATTTTTCTGACAATTATGATGAGATATGACGAAACAGCAGGGACGCGGCACATCGGCGGACACGGCCCGGAGCACACGGCGCGGAGCACAGACCCGGAGCATACGGCCGCAATGACATCAGCACCGCAGGGAGGGAAGACCATGAACGGAAGCACCGGCGACACCATTTCGACGACGCCGACCCCCGTCCCGGCCACCAGTCAGGCCGCAAATCCAACTACGCACACGCCCGCCAGCCCAGCCATCACCCCAACCCGCACCCCGGCCTTCACCACCGCGCACGTCAACCACAACCCCGACGAGTCACACGAAAGCGCCTTGCTGCACAAGGCCATCACCGACGAACTTGCCGTGGACATGCTGGAGGGACGCTGGCCGGCTGGCGAGGCGATGACGCTGGAGGCTATTCAGGAGCGATTCGCCACATCGCGCACAGTGGCCCGCGAGGTAGCCAAATATCTGGAGGCGATGGGTGCGGTGAGCGTCCGCCGGCGCGTGGGGCTGGTGCCGCGCGCGGTGGAGGAATGGGCCGCGCTCAATCCGCAGGTGATCCGATGGAAGCTCATGTCCAACAGGCGCAAGGAGCAGCTGCGCACGCTCACCGAACTCCGGCTGGCCATCGAGCCGGCTGCAGCGGCCGCGGCGGCACGCAACGCCTCGATGGAGGCCCGCGCGATGTTTCCGGTCATGGCCGGCGAACTGCGCAAATGCGGCGAGGCCGGCGATCTGGACACCTTCCACGACCTCGACGTGCGCTTCCATTCCTCTATTCTGCTCAGCAGCGGCAACGAGCTGTTCGCCTCGATGGCGGACATCATCGGCATTGTGCTCAAAGGCCGCGTGGAACTGCACATGTATCCGCAGAAACCGAAGCCGTCCGCCCTCGACGCCCACGACGCGGTGGCCGAGGGCATCTGGCGCGGCGATCCGAACCGCGCCCGCGAGGCGATGCACGCCATCGTGGACGAGGTGGCCGAGTCGCTGGAACTTACGTAATTCGTAAGCGATACACGGCAATACGCGGCGATACGCGATAGCCGGTCGCCCCTGCAACGGAACTCGAAGATCAGCGGCCACTTTCGGCTCCATATACTGGCCCACACCCTGCCGGCACTCCTCTGGCTAACACACCAGCAAAGGGCACGGTCGCGTCTACGCCATTACGGCCATGGGGTGATAAGACGCGCTGTGACGTCCGGTGACCGGGTTCCATACACGCTCGGCGAAAGCACGCAGACGCGCGACGCCTTCGCGCAGTTCATCGGCGTCACCCGCATAGGACAGACGCACGAATCCGCGACCAGCCTCGCCGAACGCCTCTCCTGGCACCACGGCCACACGCTCCTCGTCCAGGAGACGGCGCGAGAATTCATCCGAGTCGAGACCGGTGAGACGCACGTCCACGAACGCATAGAACGCGCCCTGCGGTCTGATGAGACGCAGCACCGGGCAACCTGCCAGCCCGTCGAGCACGATCTGCCGCTTGGCCCGGTATTCCTCACGCATCGCGTCGACGTGATCCTGCGGACCGGCCATCGCGGCCACGCCGGCGTACTGGGACAGCGAATTGACCGACGAATGCATGAGCTCGGCGATTTTGCCGGTCTCTTCGATGACACGTTCAGGGGCCAGCAGGTAGCCGATGCGCCAGCCGGTCATCGCGTAGGTCTTCGACAGGCTCTCAACTACGATTGTGCGTTCCTTCATGCCAGGCACTGCGGCGATGGACGGCGCCACCTGTGTCATCTGCGCCATCTGTGCCACCTGTGTCATCTGCGCCGCCAGCGCCGCACCGCCGCGACCAGCATCGCCGGAGATGCCTTCGGCGGAAGCGACACCCGATTCCTCCCCATCGAACACGAACGGATGGTAGACCTCATCGGAAATGGCCCAGATGTTATGCCGCTTGCAGACCCCAGCGATCCGCACCATTTCGGCCGCGGATGTAACCGCGCCGGTCGGATTGCCGGGGGAGTTGATGATCACCGCGCGGGTGCGAGGAGTGATCGCCGCTTCGATGTCCGCCGCATTGATGCGCATGCCGTTCTCCGGACGCAGCGCCACCGTGACCGGTCGCCCGCCCACCAGCATCACCTCGGCGTCGTAAGACGTGAAATACGGCGAGGGGATGATGACCTCGTCGCCGGGCGCAACCACGGCAGCCAACGCAAGATACAGGCCGATCGTGGCGCCATCCACGGCCTGAATCTCGCGCTCCGGATCGTAGGAGATTCCCTTCATCCGCGCGGAATAGTCGGCGACAGCTTGACGGTATTCGGGGATGCCGAGCACATTGGTGTAGCGCGTATGCCCGGCCCGCGCGGCCTCGCACGCCGCCTCGACGATGTGCGGTGCCGCGGTGGCGCTCGGCTCGCCGACTGTCAGGGAGATCGCGTCCGGCACCTGCTCCACACGATCGAACACGTCGCGGATGCCGGAACGCGGTATCGCCAACGCAGCAGAGGAGATCGGCATATCCGCGCCGGATGCCGCAACAGCCCGCACGTCGGAAACTTCACCGGAAACCGCGCCAAGTGGCGCACCGGGTGCCACTGTGGATTGTGCTTCGGCCACTATCCCGGTCGCCTGAACCACCATGGATGACTCGGATACCGCGAACGTCCGGGACAGGGACGCCTCAGACGACTCGGACCGCGACACGACGGACTGCTGCTGCATGATCACCCTCCTACGCTCAACCGACCCTTAGAGTCACCACAACGGGAATTATTACGACCTAAGAGCATTTCCATAGGAATTATTACACAATAGAGCGACTATCTATGTAAACATTACGTTTCTAGAAGCCTCCTATCGGAATAATGCCAACAATCCTCCACGTACGCGGGATACAGTCCGCCTTTCAGCGCGCCATTGCCAGCCACAGCAGTACAGACATTCCGCCGGCCTCAAACGGGGCGAAACATAAGGTTTTCGCACCATCGGTTTATGTTTCGCCCCACTTTGGCCATACGAAATGGGACGAAACATAAACTGTTGACGTTGAAAACTTATGTTTCGCCCCAAATCCGGCCTCTAGCTGCCTCTAATTGAGGTTTACGCGGGAGATTGGCCGGCGCCATCGGCCACAACGGCATCATCGGCCGCAATCGGCGCTGTCGGCCATAGCTGGCAACCACAGCCGGGGCTGTCAACCACACTAGACGCCATCAACCACACTAGCCGCCATCAACCACAGCTGGCAACGGGCCGGCAGCGGGTACAGTGGCATCAGGAAAGTGGCATCAGGAACAGAGAACCGGAACACGAGCGGGCGCATCAGAAAAGAGGCGGCATGACGGCAATCGACGATATCGACCAGCGCATTCTCACCATGCTGGAGGCGGATGGCCGCGCCACGCTGGCGCAGCTGGCTCAGGAGACCGGACTGTCCGTGTCCGCCGCGCAATCGCGCGTGCAGAAGCTGGAGAAACGCGGCGTCATCAAGGGCTATAAAGCCATCGTCGATCAGGAGCAGCGCGGCCTGCCGATCAGCGCGTTCGTCAATGTGACGCCGCTCGACTACTCCGCCGAATCGTCGATTCCGGAGAAGCTCAGGGACATCGACGGCATCATTTCTTGCTATTCGGTGGCGGGAGCACCCAGTTTCGTGCTGGTGGTGCGCGTGGCCTCCCCCACCGCGCTCGAGGAACTGCTCAACCTCATCCATCGCACGGTGCCGGTGAGTACCGAGACCACGATGATTCTGCAGACCTATTTCGCCCACTGAATCACGGAGCAGCCGACGCTTGGGTCGGTCGCGTATAACGGGCACGCGGCAAAGCACGTCGCCCGCCTGTGCGTGCGGCCCATCCGCTGCCTCGCCCCATCTGACACCCCGGTCCATCCGCTGCCCCCCGACTCATCCGGCACCCCAGCCATCAGCTCCATCCGCCCCACCCCCCTGTCCACCTGTTGACTAATCCCGGACCGACCTCTTGAGCGTTTCCAGCCAACGCGCCTACAATCGGAGTCGTCTTATTGATAGTCCAACCCAAGGGGGAGTTTCACTATGCTCACCAACGAGTACGTCAAGCGCGTCTACGAACAGGTCGAGAAGCGCGATGGCGACCAGCCCGAGTTCCTGCAGGCCGTCTACGAAGTGCTGGACACGCTTCAGCCGGTCATCGCCAAGCATCCCGAGTATGAGAAGAACGGCGTGCTGGAGCGCCTGGTCGAGCCCGAGCGCGTGGTCAAGTTCCGCGTGGCCTGGGTGGACGACGCCGGCAAGGTGCAGGTCAACCGCGGCTACCGCGTGCAGTTCAACTCCGCCATCGGCCCGTACAAGGGCGGCCTGCGCTTCCACCCGACCGTCAACGAGGGCGTCATCAAGTTCCTCGGCTTCGAGCAGATCCTCAAAAACAGCCTGACCACGCTGCCGATGGGCGGCGGCAAGGGCGGCTCCGACTTCGACCCGAAGGGCAAGTCCGACGCCGAGGTCATGCGCTTCTGCCAGGCCTTCATGACCGAACTGTGCCGCCACATCGGCCAGTTCACCGATGTTCCGGCCGGCGACATCAACGTCGGCGCCCGTGAGATCGGCTACCTGTTCGGCCAGTACAAGCGCATCCGCGACGAGTACTCCGGCGTGCTGACCGGCAAGGGCCTGGAGTTCGGTGGTTCGCTGGCCCGCACCGAGGCCACCGGCTACGGCGTCTGCTACTACACCGCCGAAGCCCTGCGCGTGCTGAAGAACGATTCCTTCGAGGGCAAGACCGTGGTAATCTCCGGTTCCGGCAACGTGGCCATCTACGCTGCGCAGAAGGCCGAGGAGCTGGGTGCCAAGGTCGTGACCGTGTCCGATTCCAACGGCTACGTCTACGATCCGAACGGCATCGACGTGGCTGTGGTCAAGCAGATCAAGGAAGTCGAGCGCGGCCGTATCAAGGAGTACGCCGAGCGCGTGCCATCCGCCGAATACCATGAGGGCTGCTCCGGCGTGTGGACCGTGCCGTGCGACATCGCACTGCCGTGCGCCACCCAGAACGAGATCAACGAGGAGTCCGCCAAGGCCCTGGTCGCCGGCGGCTGCAAGGTGGTCGTGGAGGGCGCGAACATGCCGTCCACGCCTGAGGCCATCGAGGTCTATAAGTCCAACGGCCTGCTGTACGGCCCGGCCAAGGCCGCGAACGCCGGCGGCGTGGCCGTCTCCGGCTTGGAAATGAGCCAGAACAGCTACCGCCTGAGCTGGACCTTCGACGAGGTGGACGCCAAGCTCAAGTCCATCATGGAGTCCATCGTGGCCGAGTCGCTGAAGGCCGCCAAGGAATACGGCGAGGAAGGCGACCTGATGGCCGGTGCGAACATCGCCGGCTTCGTCAAGGTGGCCAACGCTATGGTCGCCCAGGGCGTGCTGTGAGCCTGCTGTAGGCTATAACACCGAATACCTCACTAAACGTACGCTGAGAGCAAACTCAGCGTACGTTTAGTGAGGTATTCGTGCTTTGGCCGCTTTGTGCACGGTGGTGCGCCCTTACCGCATGGTTAGCGCATGGTCAGGCCGCCGTCGACGTGCAGGCATTGGCCGGTGATGAAGCCGGCCAGGTCGGAGGCCAGCAGCGCCACTCCCCCGGCGATGTCGTCCGGCCGCGCCAGACGACCCAGCGGCGTCATGGCGATGATATGTTCGCGCACGTCCTCCGTGGTGGCGGCGCTGGAGGCGGTCCCAGCCGTCAGACCGGCGGCAATGGCGTTGACGGTGATGCCGAAACCGCCCAATGCCTGGGCCAGCGAACGGGTCATGCCCACCAAGCCGCCTTTGGCGGTGATGTACGAATGGTACGGCACAATCGGCGCATCGACCAGATTGCTGGACACGTTGATGATGCGTCCGAACGTCTGCGCCTGCATCAGCGGCACGACGTGCGAGCACATCAGATACGCCCCATGCATGCATCCTTCAAGCTGCGCATGGAATTCTGCCCAGTTGCCGCCCGTAAAGGTTGATCGACGCCGTGGATCGAACGAAAACCGCCCGAACGCGTTGTTCACCAAGATGTCCACGCCGCCGAACGCATCGACGGCCGCGTCCACCAGCTTCTTGGACTGCTCGTCGTCGCAGACATCGGCCTGTACCGCGATCGCCGTGCCGCCCAGCGCGCGGATGCCGTCAACGGTACGCTGGGCGCTGTCCGCATCGTGCACATAGTTCACGACGACCGCAGCCCCGCACAACGCCAGGCGCGCGGCCACCGCGGCGCCGATGCCCTTGCCGGAACCGGTGACGATCGCCGTCCGCCCGCTCAGATCCGCCATCGGGCCGCGCACTCCCCCGGCCGCCGCGTCACCAGTACCAGCCGCGCCGACTGCACTACCTGCACATACTGCTGCCATCATCCTCACCTTCCATATACCTGATATTCACTACGGTCCTGTATCAGCAATTCGTGACAAACTGACTACCCCTCAGTCCCGCTTCGCGGGCCAGCTCGTCCTGCAATTTCGGACGCGCTCCGCGCGCAACCTGCTGGCTCGCACGTTGCCTACACACAGCTCCGCTGTCTGCTTCACGGCAACGGTCCTGCAATCACGGACGCGCTACGCGCAGCAACCAGCTGGCTCGCCTGTCGGCTCGCACGTTGCCTACAGACAGCTCCGCTGTCTGCTTCACGGCAACGTCCTGACAAGGGGAGCCGGAAACACAACTATCGAACTGCTACTGCTGCCGCCATCGCCGTGCTATTCCGTGCTATTCCATGTCGAGATCGAACGAATCGCTGTACGTATCGCTGCCGCGCTCGATATCCACGGCTCGCAGCAGATCGATGAGATTGAAGCCGCCGTCGTGATGCCAGCCGGATTTCGCCCGATCCATCTCCCCCAATGGGCAGACGCGATCGACGCCCACCTGCGCCAGCGCATCGGCAAGACCGAACAGTCGGCTGGAATCCACGGCCACCCCGCAGCTTTGCAGCCATCCCCGGCAATTGGCCAGCTGTCCGACGGCATCCATCAGATCAGGTACCGCCACCACGTTGATGGTCCGGTTCAGCGGGGACATCAACGACGTAAGCGTCTCGGCGGCACCCAGCCCCGTCTCGGCAGCCGCAGCCAAGCCAGCGCCCGCAACGCCCGCATCAGACTCAAGTTCGCGATACAGCACCGTCCATGCCGTGCCGTCCCTACTGGCTATCACCGCATCCGAACCGCCCATCAGCGCCTGCATCTCAGTATCGGTGCGCGCCCGCTGGATGGCCATGTTCTCAGCGTCGCTTAGCACCGCACGCGGGTATTTGCACTGCTGACCCTCCAGCTCACCGCCCAGCAGCTGGGCGACTTCGCGCGGGGCAAGCGCTCCACCGGTCTCGACGAATATGGTCTGCGGGGCCAGACAGCTCTGTTGGTCGTAGGTGGCGATATCTATGGCCGCGCGATGCACGGTGTCGGCATACGTATCCGGCCGCAGCGCCTCGCGCCCGATGAACGCCAGACCGATCTTAGCCCCGTACCCCAGGCAGGGCTTGGCGCCCGCGACCTTACCGGCGATCAGCTTGGTGGTGGTCGACGAGCCGTAGACGATGACGGCGTCGGCGGCGTCGATGGCGGGGTCCTCCAGCTCCTGCGAGCCGCCCTTCCACGGCACCACGGCGATGGCGTCGGCCAGTTCCGGGTCGATCATAGCGATGCTGCGTGCGAAGAATGCGGGCATCACCGGTTCCGAGAACGAGGATTTGCCGAGGATCGCGCCTTTGACCAGCAGGGTCATGACCATGCTCCACACCGGGATGCCCGGCACGTTGCTGGAGAACACCTGATACGTGAGGCGCGGGCCGACATACCGGGAATAGCCGCCCGCCTTGTTGGGCCGGAATCCGTCGAGCATGGCCGGCTGTCCGATTTCGGCGTCGAGGAACCGCAGCAGTTCGCGGCGACGGAACTGTCGCATGTACCGTTTCAGTTCGATGCGCACCATGTCGGGCTGGTAGCCGGTGATCGCGGGGATGAGAAGCTCGGCCTGACGCCGCAGCTTGAAATCGGGATCGGTCCACAGCTCGGCGGCGCGCGCAAGCACGTCGAGGATGTCGTTGACGCTCATCGCGGCCAATCGGCGGGCGCGCACCTCGGTCAGCCGCCGTGCGAGGGCGGTGATGGCCGGCCCGTTGAGCACGGGATAGCGCAACTGCCGCGCGCCTTGCGCCGTGGCGACGTCATAGGTCGCGTACTCCGCAGGCTCCACGCCCGAAGGCAGATGGAAGACATCGATGGTGGCCGTCGAGGATGCCGGAAATCCGCCCATAGCCTCACCCACGGTTGGCACTGATGACCTCGTCCACCGCAATCGAGCATCCGCGGGCCTCGGCACCCTTCGCCCTGCCCTGCAGCAGGAATCCGTCCGGTGTGCGATGGCCCAGGTCCTCGGTCAGGATGCCGATGCAGGAGTTCCAGTTGGCCAGGTCGTAGTGGGCGATTACGCCGGTCTCGCCATCCTTGACGGGCGTCAGCGTGTTCGGATCCAGGAACACCGTGCGCACCCATGACGGGTTCGCCTTGAGATAATTGCTGGTGCCGTCCGTGTACCAGGACAGGATGTTCTGGTCGTAGATCTGGGAGCTGAGCTCGGTCATGCCGTACATGTTGACGCAGTGGTGGCGCGGCACGCCCAACGTCTGCTCCAGTTCGGCGAGCATCTGGTCTTCGGTGATGTCGCGCTTGGTGCTCTTGAATCCGCCGGTGTCGAACAGGCGGCTGTCGGCGGCCAAGGCGAACGTCAGATTGCGCTCGTGCAGGTAGTCGAGCAGATACAGGTAGGACGACGAAACGCCCATCAGCATGACCGGCTCCTGATCGGCCACCGCGCGGTTCAGGAAGTCGATGATGCCGTCGAACTTGAGCCCGTGCTCGTCGAAGTAGATGCCGCTGCCCTCGCTGCCGCATTGTTCCACGGCCTTGGTGAGGTAGCGGGAGAGCGACGAGTTCTGGTTCATGTCCCACGCGGGGGAGATCACGGCGATGCGGATGCGTTCGCGGTCCGGCATGATGAAATGGCGGAACGGCACGATCATCGACTCATCCCACACCTCCAGGTCCGGGTGGAAGTTGCGGCCGCGCATCGCACCGCCGTGCGTGGTGCCGCTGGTCATAAACACCGCTTCGCACTGGTCGGTGGGGATGGTGGACAGGGTGAGGTGCTTGAATCCGTCCACTGGCATCGGCGGAATCTCCCGCCAGCCGCGCAGCGAGGCGGGCGTGATGCGCTTGGCCGCGCAATACCGGCGATACGGCAGGTCATAGGTGTACTGGTATGTGAACACGTCGCGGGCCAAGGCGTCGAACGCCTCGTCCGGCGCCTGTTCGCAGCCATAGGTGTGGATGAAATCGAGAATCTCCTGTTTGATACGGCCCGCGTCGGCCTTCACATCGGTCCCGCCAGTCATTGCAGTCATTGATCTGCTCCCCTCCGATTCCGCTGAGTATTCCGAATCCTGATATGCATTATTGTTCGCTGAACTCAGTCCCGCTTGGCGACGTTCGAGTTATCCACAACATTTGTGGATGGCGCGGCTACAGTAGCATTCGCTACGTTCACAGTGGCCTTAGCACCGTTCGCAGCAGCACTCGCAACGTCCGCAGTGGCATTCGCTACGCTCCCAGAAGCATCCGCACCGTTCGCAGCAGCCTCCGCTACGTTCGTTGCCGGTTCAGCGGCATCCGGCGTGCGATGCCGAGCCACCAGATCCGGCAGCGCCACGAACAGCGCGTTGAGGATGATCGCGCAGAATACGCCGACCATGATGTTGTTGCCGAAGAACACGCTCGCGCCACCGGTCAGCCCGGCGAGCGCCTTCGGCAGCGCGATGCCGAGCAGCAGGGACATGCCGATCACCATCTGACGGCGTTCGTCGTCGGCGACCTTGCGCAGCGTGCGGATGCCCGTCACAATCAGGCTGGCGGCAGCGGGCAGGAAGATGCCGCCGACGACAGCCGAGGGAATCACAGACAGCAGGGCGCCGGCCTTCGGCACGAAGCCGAGGATCAGTAGTAGCACTGCGGCGATGACCACAGGCGTGCGCGTGCGCAGCTTGCCTTCACCGGTCAGGTTCAGCAGACCCACGTTCTGCGGGTACGCGGTGGTCGTGAAGCCGCCGATGAGCGAGGAGATGGCGGAACCGGCCGCCTCGCCGGCCAGACCGTAGCGCACCTGCTTGCGCTCAAGCGGGGTGCCCTGAATCTCGGAAGCCGCCTGATACACGCCCAGCGCCTCCATCACGGCGACCATGTAGGCGATGAAGAACGGTACGAAGATCTTCCAATCGAACGTAAACGGACCGTAAGGCAGGAAGGTCGGCAGACCAAGCCAGCCCTTTGATGCGACGGGGGAGAAGTCCACCATGCCCAGCGCGGCGGCGACCACAGTACCCACCACGAGCGCGATCAGGAAGGAGAACGATTTGAGCAATCCCTTGCCGAGCAGGGACAGCACCAGCACGATCGCCGTGGTCAGGATGGACACGGTGAGGATGCGGGGGTCGGCGAACGTCTTGTCGCCGGGAGCGCCGCCGAGGAACTCGCTCAGCGTGAACCCGGACAGGGATACGCCCACCATGAAGATGACCACACCCGAGATCAGCGGGGAGAACAGGAACCGCATCCGTTCGATGACGCCGGTCAGGCACAGTACCAGGAATACCAGCGAGGCGATGAGGATGGACGAGCTGGCCGCGCCCAGCATGCCGGCGGTGCCGGCCGCGATCATCAGGGCGTCGAATGCGGCGGACGGGCCCTGCACCACGGGCAGACGCACCAGTCGGGTGGCCTGGATCAGCGTGACCAGACCGGAGACGATGAAGATGGCGTTGATCATGTTCGACGACAACGCGATCGGCAGGCCGATGGCGCCCGCCACGAACACCGGGTCGAGCCAGACGTTGGAGACGAACACATGCTGGAAGCCCAGCAGGACGTTTTGGGCGGTCAGTTCCTTGCGTATTGACACTCTCTTGCTTCCTCCCTCAATGCGCACGCGGCTCTCGAGTCGAACGGAAGCGTCCAACCGTCGTAGTCCCTACGCGAGTATGAGCTCACAGGTTCGAAGGGTTCGGCGAATGCCGTCTCAGCCAGAGGCGCCCCTTACGAATCGGTTTCGAGGTCACCGTAGCAAACACAGCGGCTGTGAGTCAAGGAAATTCCCGCGCCGGGCCAGATTGACGGGTTTGTCATGTCGATTGACGGGGTTGCCACCTCGGCTGACGGAAGTGTAACGAATTCTGTTACAAATCCGTCAGCCAAACAAGGAAACGAAAACGGTCCAAATAAGGAAATAAAATCAGTCCAAATAAGGAAACGAAATCGGTCCAAATAAGGAAATGGAGCCTTTCGGGATGTCATCGAAGCCCGCATGGAATCCAAATCTTCGTTCGAAAACCGCCATTCGATCGGCGGATACGCGGCATTTCGTCGATCCGTCCATCGCTGCGGCTGCCCTTGGTGTGAATCCTCAGGGCATTTTACGTGACTTGGAGACCTTCGGCCTACTGTTTGAAGGAATGTGCATCCGCGATCTTCGCGTCTATGCGGACGCATTGGGCGGACAGGTGTTCCACTATCGTGACAAGACCGGTTTGGAATGCGATGCCGTGGTCCATTTGCGTGACGGACGGTATGGTCTCATCGAGGTCAAACTCGGAGGAGACAAACTAACCAACGAGGGTGCCTCGAACCTGTTGAAGCTGGCCGGAAGACTGGATACCTCCAAGATGTCCGAGCCCAGCTTCCTCATGGTGCTCACCGGTACCGGAGCCTACAGCTTCACGCGTCCGGACGGAGTAATCGTCGCGCCCATCACCACATTGCGGCCATGACACGCCGCACCGGCGCCAACGGCACACGCGCATCAGCCAGATGACACGACGAGGCCGCCGTCCCTGAAGGAAAGGGACGGCGGCCTCATACATAGCACCTGCAATATGGTGCCGTACGGCACCGAGCCGGTCGGCTGTCAGCCGTACGTTTGCCGGGAACACTCGGTAGTCGATTATCGATAATCGACTGCCGAGTGCTGACTACCGGCTACCGGCGACTGCGGCGCACGGCGGCCAGCGCGATGCCCGCCACTGCCAGCAGCAGCATCGCGACAGCCACGCCGGCGACAGCGGAACCGGTATTCACCAGATTGCCGTCACCCTTGCCGTCCGACTTGTTGTTGTTCTTGTCGGACTGGTTCTGGTTGCCTTGGTTCTGGCTGCCATTGCCACCCTGGTTGCCCTGGTTGCCGTTGCCGCCATTGTCGGAACCGGCATCCTTCGCCTTGACCTTCACGGTGAAGGTGGCGGGCTTGAGATCCTTGCCCGCGTCCTTGCCGGTGTAGGTCACGGTCACCGTCACAGCGTCCGCAGCCTTGGAGGAATCGAAGCCGGTGAGCAGGTACTCGTCGGAGCCCAGCACACGGGTCTCACCATCGGACAGCTTGGCGGTCACTTCGAGGCCGGAGGCGTCGAACTTGTCGCCGACCGTGTACTCGGTCTTCGCGGGCTGCTTGGTCACGGCGATCTCATCGACCGTCGTCTCGGCAGGAGGCGTGACCGGCTTGTCCTTGACCGTCAGCTCGAAAGCGGCGGTCTTGGTGGCATCGTCCTTCAGCGCAACGGTCACGGTGACCTTGCCCGCAGCCGCGAACGGCTTGGACAGATCGACCACAACACCGGAGGCGTCCACGGCGGACAGGGTGTAGTCGCCTGCGGCAACCTCATCCGAGGTGTTGTCGGACATCAGCTTCTTGACCGTCAGACCCTTGTCCGAGAACGTCTCACCGACCGTGTACTCGACGTCGTCCGGACCGCTCACCTCAATGCCGGTCACAGTCGGCTGCGAGGGCTCGGGCTCGCCCTTGGCAGTCACCGCAGTGCCGTCGAAGATGGCGGTGTAGTCGCCCTTGGCATTGTTCGAGGTGGCGAAGATGCCCACGTCGAGCTTGTCGGCCGCATCCTCACCGAGAGTGGCAGTGCCGAGGCTCTTCCACTCGGCGGAGCCGGCGAGCTTGTAGAAGCCTTCCAGCTCGGTGGCGGAGTTACGCACCAGCTTGAACGACACCGGAGTGTCGATGGAGCTGGCGGCTTCGGCCACCTTGTCGAGTTCCTTGTCGATGAATCCGTTGTTGTTCGAATCCGTCTGGAAGAACGCACCCTTGGTGCTGGCGATCAGCAGCGCGTAGCCGTGGGCCTTGCCCTGGCCGGCCGCGCTCAGATCGTTGCGCACGATGATGCCCGCACGCGGGTCCTCGTTGCTGCCGGGCTGGGAGGAGGTGATGGTCGTCTCGATCGAGTCGCCCACACCGAGCTTGGCCGGCTGGTAGATGGTGGACAGGTTGTCCTTGTTCGTCCATGCACCGTTGTTCGAGGCGTCGGTGATGCGGAAGGAACCGGTGGCCTCACCCTGCAGGAAGGTACCGGCGTTGCCCCAGCTGGTGGTCTTCCATGGTTCGCCCACCTGCTGCGCGCCCTCGGCCGATGCGGTGAAGCGCACGGTGTAGGTGCGGGTCTGGGCCGGGTCATCCTTGGAGGCGACGGTCACGATCGCGCGGGCGGTGTTGACGTCCACGGTCACGGTCGTGTGCTCGGGGTCGGCGGCCACGGCCTTGACCGTAGGCACCTTGCCCCATGCACCGGTATCCACCGTGTAAGTGGTGGTTCCGCCGTTGAATCCGGCCACCGCAGCACCGTTGACCTCAATCGAAGCGAGGTTGAGCGGGTTGTCTGCGGACTGATCCCAGTAGCTCACATCCCAGCCGTCACCATACGTGGCGGGATCCTGGGTGGCGGGGTTCTGCATGGTCAGCGCACCGGTGGTGGCGTTGATGGAGATCGGCAGCCAGACATACGTGGAGTTGGACTTGCCGGAGTCCCAACGGTCACCGATGTAGATGAACTTGCCAGGCTGGATCTGGAACACGGACGCGGTCTGCGAGCCGAAGGTGGAACCACGGGTGTCGCCCACGGAAAGAAGGCCATCGGCACCCTCCGGCAGGCTGCCGAACGCGGTGTTCTCGTACTGGTCATCGGCCTGGACGCCGCGAATCCATGCGCCGAACACCGAGTCAGACGTGTAGTACGTCTGCTTGTTCGGGGCCCAGCCGGTGGCACCGGAGGCGATGATGTAGTACTTGCCGTTGTTCTTGAACATGGCCGGTGCCTCGAGCATGCCGCGATCCTTGACGATCACGAAGTCCTGCCCGGCGACCGGAGCGCCCTCGCCGCCGTCAGCCAGCGTGTATGGATACTCGCCGGATTCGGAGTACTGCAGGTCCGCATCGGCCACCTTCGACGTGTCCTTCGTGGTCTTCACCACGTTGGTGTAGTCGTCGTTCAGCTTGGCGATGTACAGCGTACGGTTCTCCTCCGAGGAGTAGATGAGGTACGCGGTGCCGTCGTCATCCTGGAACACGGTCATGTCGCGAGAGCCACCAGGTACTGCGTTCTTGTGGCCGGTCTTGTAATCCTCGCGGTTGGGCAGACGGTATGCGCCGGTCAGCTTGAACGGACCGGTGGGGGAGTCGGATACGGCCACCGCGGCGAGCGAACGCTCGTAGTTGGCGGTCGAGCCCGCAGTCTTGGTGCCGTCCGCGTGCCACCACATCACGTACTTCTTGGTCTTGGCGTTGTACAGCACCTTCGGACGCTCGAAGATCGCGTTCGCGGTGTCCTTGACGCCATCGCCGTCCACGTCGGTGTTGGTGTTGAGGTAGAAGGCGAGCTTCTTGGCCTTGGCCTCGTTTACCTTGCCGTCCGCATCCTTCAGGCCGTACAGGTCGGTGAAGTAGCTGTCGTCGGTGAGCTCGCCATCGTAGTAGATGGAGCGCATCGCAACGCCCTTGTCTACCCAGTTCATGGCATCAGTGGAGCGGTAGACGTGCACGCCGTGGGAGTTGTAGTAGCCGGAGGAACGGTCCTCGCCGTACCAGTAGTAGACGGTCTGGCCGTTCTCCTGGACGGTGATGACCTGGCCGCCGTGGGCCTGAATGTGGCTGCCGGTGGTGGCGTCATCGGAGTCCTTGGCGTACCAGAGCGGCTGGAAGTAGTTCTTGTCCTTGGTGCCCGGGTCGGCGATGGCCTCGAACTTGGTGTAGTTCGGAACCTGATCCGTGGTGGGCACGTCGGTGGCCGGCGGGTTCGGCTTGGTGGTGCCGGAGTCGAGCGGCAGGGTGACGTCGAGCGTCGGGGCCTGATCGGCCTTGGCGCCATAACGGCCTTCGGCGGCCCCCTTCGTGTTCACGAAGTACAGCTCGTCGTTGGCGAATTTGCCACCCACGGCCAGCGTGAGCGTGGTCTTGCCGGCTGCCAGCGCATCCTGCACGGCCTTGGTCACGTCAACAGTGACCGTGGTGCCGAGCACGGAACCGGGCACGTCGTTGCGGACTTCGTTGTTGCTGTTGTCGAACGCGGCGGAGGCGGTGGTCGCATCGTCGGCAGCGTCGAAGTTCGGGCGGGTGTTCCAGGTCATTCCGGACAGCGTGCCGTCGAACGCGGTGCCGTCAAGACGCTTGTCGGCGTTGACCGGGGTCACCGTGATCTGCTCGTCCGCACGGTTCGCGGTGTCATAGCGGCGGCCGATCAGCGTGAGCTTCAGCTGCGCCAGCGACGGCGTCTTGCCGTTGAACTGGCTCAGATCGAACTGCACGAAACCGAGCTTCACATCAGTGCCGTCGCCGGTGCTGGTGCTCTTGTTCTGCTCGCCCAACAGGCCCTTGCCGTCGGCGTTGCGCACGGCGAAGTAGCCGTCGGTCTGCTTCTTGACCGGGTTGGTGCTGTAGTCGTTGTTCTTGTTTGACTTCCAGGACGCCACGTAGGCGTCGCCAGAAGCGGCCACGGACTTGACTTCGGACTTGGAGGAGATCACCTTGACGGTGACGGTCTTGGTGGTGGCGTCGTAGTCGCCCGCCTGGGCGCCGGCGTCGGCCGCGGTGAAGGTCACCGGGTATTCGCCGATCTGCTCTTCGGTGGGGGTCCACTCGAACTTGCCGGTCGCGGCATCGAACGTCGCGCCCTTGAGCCCGCTCAGGTCGGAGACCGTAAGCTTCACATTGTCGCCGTTCTCCACATCGGGGTCGGAGACCGTGACATCGAAGCTAAGCTTCTCATCGCTCTTGGCAGTCACGGTGTCGGACTCGGGAGCGGTGAACGTCGGTACGGTGTTCTGCTTGACGCTCTGGGTCTTGCCGTCCGCGTCGGTGTAGGTGTAGGCCAAGTTGGCCACGGAGTCGTTCTTGGTGAACTTGGCCATGTTCGTGTACTGCACCTGTTTGCCGCCCACGTACAGGTTGTTGACGGTGGCATCGGTGATATTGTTCAGCGCGAAGCCGGCGTTGGCGTTGGAGAACCACGTGTTGTCGATGGTCACCTTGGCGATGGGCAAGCGCTCGACGTTGTAGTCGGCGTTGCTGCCGTCCGGGTTCGGGCGATAGCCGTTCTGCTGCTGATCGGCTGACTTGACGGTCGCCTTGCTGGAGCCGTCGGCACCGTTGATGTCAAAGTTCGTACCAACGCGCGAGGTGTCGAACGAAGAGTCCTTGATGACGATGTTCTCGTAGCGCGGGTAGATGTCGGTGTGGTTCTGGATGGTGATGGCGCGACCGCCGCCTTTGAAGCCCAGCGAGTTGAAGTTGTTGAACGTGTAGTTCTTCAGCTGGTAGCCGTGGGCCTCATGGCCGAGACGGATGCCGTTGCCGCCGGAGAACGACCAGCCCAGCGTGTTGTTGAGCGTGATGTCGTGGCTGTCGGCGGTATCCCATGCGTCGTTGTCGATGCCGTGGGATTCCACGAACGCGTCGTAGCCGCCCACCGCGTTGTCATAGCCCTGGATGTTGGGGCTGTCGGTGTTGAACTTGAACATCTTGTTGTACAGGTCCGGCTTGTCCGGCTGGAACCAGCGGCCCGGGTTGTAGTGGCCGGAGGCGAAGGTGTCGTCGTTGCCGAAGGTCAGGGCGCCGTTGACGGTGAGGTTCTGGCCGGACGCGAAGTCCATGCCGTCACCCCAGCTCATCTCGTACGGGGTCAGGCCCTTGATGTTGTTGAACGTCACGTTCTTGGCGGTGTGCGTCTCCCAGTTCCACTGCTTGGCGCCGCGCATGTAGGTGTCGTTGAGCACGATGTCGCTGGACTGCACCACCATCACGCCGGCCTGATGCTGGCTGTTGTAGGCGTCGTTCTTGTCGCCGGAGGTGTTGCCGTTCTTGTCGGAGTAGTTCTTCGCGCCCTGGCCGTCGTAGATGCCGCGGCCGGAAAGCTCGATGTTCTTGGAGTTCCAGATGCCGATGGCCGGCTCCTGCGCCTCGCGGTAGGGCTGCACGTGGTTCTTGAGCAGCGCGCCCTCATCGGCATAGATCTTGAGCGTGCCGCCCTTGACCTTACTGCCGTCGACGCCGTTGATGTCAAGGCCGCCGTACGTGTACGTGCCGTTCGGGAAGTACAGGGTGTTGAGCGAAGCGCCCTTGTTTTCGATGAAATCAAACGCAGCCTGCAGCGCGTAGGTGGCGTCGTCGTCGCTCATGGCGCGCTGGTCGGGGTAGCCGACCTGCGTGACGGTCTCGGATCCGCTGACGACGGTGTCCTTCTTGGCGGCGTCGGTGACGACGTTGCCGTCCTTGTCCTTGCCATAGATGATGCGGCCTTCGGAGGTGACGCCGGTGGCGGTCTGGCCGCCGATTTCGGTGCCCTTGCCGTCGTTCCACAGCGAGGTGTGGTGGGAGGCGATGGCCTCCTGCTTCTTCACCGTGGTCTTGCCGTCAGGCAGCGTGGTGCCGGCCTTGGATTCGAGATACTGCTTGGCGAAGGTCTTGAAGTTGAGCACGCCGGTGGCCTCGTTGTAGCCCCAGGCCTGCTCGTCGGCGCTGGCGCCCGCCTCGGCGCTCGGTGCGGCGCTCTTGTCTTCGATGGTGTCGTTGATCAGCGCGAGGTACGGCTGGCCCTTGGCGTTGACCGTGTCGCCGCTGTTGATCATTACCATGGCGGAGAACAGGCTGGACTCCATCTTGAAGGTCAGGGTCGTCTTGTCGGCGCTGACTTCGTACTTGCCCACGTAGTAGCGCTCAGGGTAGATGTTGACCTTGTCGATCTTCTCGCCGTTGATCATTGTGACCTTGACCACTGGCGTGCGCGAGCTGGACGCGAAGCGCGCGATGTCGAAGTTGTGGCCCTTAGCCGTGTACTGCACGGCCTCCACCGGGGTGTCGTTGATGGTGACTTGGTACTTGTCCGAGGCCACGTCCGGCGTGTCGGTCTTGTTGCCGAGCACGTCGGTGCCGGCACCGGTGGCAGCATAGGTCTGGACTGTGCCGTCATCAGTGAACGTCGGCTCCGCTGCTGCGGCCGTCTGTACCCCCAACGGCACGATGGTCAGCAGCATGGCCGCGCTGGCAATGGCCGCCATGGCCTTGCGCAGCGTCGGCTGAGAAGCCGATGTCCTCTGGGATGCAGAGGGTGTTATTCGCTTCATTGCACTCCTTGGTTTCTTTCCTTCGGGATTCCTCCTGATGAACCCCATGCAAGGATCACGAACGCCGTGACTGTTTACACGCTCCTTAGCATACACTATTTTGTAAGCGCTTAGAATATTGGGAGTACAATGACTGTAAGCACTTACGAAAACTCTGGGTAGAAACTGGGAACTGTGAGCGAAACGCCGGTATCGCAGTCACTTATCATGGAAGTGACCGATGCCGGCGTACAGCGGTGCCGGACCAGCCGACCCTGCGCCGCGGCGCTGGCTTGGTACCGATATCACGACGGCACATGCGTCTGTACCGGTGCCTGCAGTGCCGGTTTCTGACGCAGATACCACGCCTGCGTCACGATGTCGGAGTCATTGACGACGGCACAACAGCCAGCGCAACGGCATCCGACACCGGTACCATCGGCGTCACAATAGTGACGTCATCGGCACCCGTGTTCATCAATGTCTCACGACACCAGCGTCACACACCCGAGGAAACAGCAACGGCACAGGCAACAGCGTCCACCCACCGACAAGAGGCACACATGACCAAGCAACAAACAGACCAGCATCAGGCGGACGCCACCGAGGCTCCTGTGCCGCTGACGCCGGAGACAATCGAGCCTACAGCCGAGTCGGCGACTCCTGCCGTCGCCCACATCGAATCATCACACCGCACGAGCGCGGTGGACAGCGCGACAGCCGCAGCAGCATCGGCAGCCAAGCCATCAACACCAGCGCTATCGTCAACGGCACCATCAACACCGGCGGCACCATCAACGCAGCCCCCGCAAAAAGCCACGATCTACGACGTCGCCGACCGCGCCGGCGTCTCCTATGCCACGGTCTCCCGCTACCTCAACGGCCACCCCAACGTGTCCGCGAAAACCGCCGCACGCATCGACAAAGCGGTCAAGGAAACCGCCTACATCCCCAGCACCAGCGCACGCTCCCTCGCCCAGCAACGCACGCATATCATCGCGCTGATCATCCATGGCGCATCATCGGATGTGCTCACCGATCCCAATATCGCGCAGATCATGGCCAGCGCGAACGAACGCGTGACGCGCGAGGGCTGGCAGTTGGTGACGATGATCTCGGACGAAAACATCGCGGCGAACAATATCAAACAACTGGTGGCCGGCGGCTTCGCAGACGGATATTTGCTCTACACACTATCGAAGAACGATCCGCTGCTCTCGCTGCTGGCCGAGCGGTCGCTGCCCGCAGTGGTGTGCGGCACCGGTTTCAACGAATCGATAGCTTGCCCCTCGGTGGATGTGGACAACCTCACCGCCATGAGCGGACTCGTGCGGTATGTGCTCGCGCCGAAGGGGACGCTGGCGCGACGACGACCCGCCTACATCTGCGGCCCCTTGAACATGCCCGGCGCACCGGAACGATTGGCGGCGTTCGTCAATGTGACCAGCGAGATGCTGCCGACCAGTATCGATCATCCAATTTGCTATTCGGCGGATTGGAAGACGACCAGCGGTGCCGATGCGATTCGCGAATGGCATGAATCAGGCGTTTTGGATGATGTGGATGCGGTAATCTGCGCCAATGACACGTTGGCGCTCGGAGCGATCCAGGAATTGCAGCGGTTGGGCAAGGACGTGCCCGGCGATGTGGCCGTTTCCGGGTTCGACAACAGCTCAGCCGCCACCTCCATCACGCCGCAGATCACCACGGTCGACCAGCACATGGATCAGCGCGGGCTCATGATGGCCGACGTGGTCATCAAGACGATCGGCGGCGAGCGGTCGCCCCGTGTGGTGCACATGCCGACGGATTTGGTCATCCGCGAATCCGCGTGAGGGTTCTGGTCGTCCGCGAACCCGCGCGATGGTTCTGGTCGTCCGCGAACCCGCGCGATGGTTCTGGTCGTCCGCGAACCCGCGCGATGGTTCTGGTCGTCCGCGAACCCGCGCGATGGTTCTGGTCGTCCGCGAAC
>NZ_JFAN01000021.1:0-61861 GCF_006408855.1 Bifidobacterium sp. UTBIF-68
CGCGCGAGGTTTCTCGCCGCGGCAAACGCCGTTCTCCGCAACCGCAAACACTGCTCTCCGCAACCGCAAACACTGCTCTCCGCAACCGCAAACGCCCCGCTCCGCAGCCGCTGTCTATTTGGGGAAGCATGGTATACACTAAGTTTGTGACCGGTCACGAGCCTAGTGAGCCGGAGCGATAAGCTGCGTCACACTCAAGGCAGAGTGGCACACGCGGAAAGCGGATACGATGACACATATGACGACGGAGCGCAAGAAAGCAACGATTAGGGATGTGGCCCGTATGGCAGGCGTGTCATACGGTACGGTATCCCGGTATCTCAACGGCAATGAACACGTATCGTCGAGCGCCGCCGAGCGGATCGCCAAAGCCATCGAGGAGGCGCAATACACGCCGAACAAGGCGGCCCGGTCGCTGGCCCAGCAACGCACCTCCATGGTCGCGTTCATCGTACAGGTGGAATCGATCTCGACACTGATGCAGGCCAGCGTCTCGGAAGCCATGGCGAACGCCAACCAGACCCTTGGCGAGGCCGGCTATCAGATGGTCACGCTGATCGCCAACAGCGAGGAATCGACCCAACGCATCGCGCAGCTGGTGCAGAGCGACTTCGCGGACGGCTACCTGATGTTCTCGCTGAGCGAGGATGATTCGCTACTGAACATCTTCCGCTCCGCAAACCGCCCGGTGGTGCTCTCGGAATCCAACTCACACAACACGACGCCATATCCGGCCGTCGATTTCGCCAATACCGCCGGCCAGCGCGACATCACGAACTATCTGATAGAGCGGGGATGCGCGAAGTTGGCCTACGTATGCGGGCCCGGGTATTCCCCCTCCTCGATCAAGCGACTGAACGGCTTCAAACAGGCGATGGGTGACCGATTCGATGACGGGCTCGTCTATTACGCCGACGATTGGGAGATCAACAGCGGCGAACTGGCCGCAGTCGCATTCCAGCCCAGGCTCGATGAGGTGGACGCCATCGCCTGCGCCAATGACGACATCGCCATCGGGGTCATCAACCAGCTGCATCGTTTCGGCTATCGCGTGCCCGACGATATCGCCGTGACCGGCTTCGATGACTCCCCGATCGCCCTGATGTCCGATCCGAAACTCACTACGGTCCGTCAGGATTCCAGCCTGCACGGGCGCGAGATGTCCCAACTGCTGCTGAGCATGCTGCGTGGGGAGGCCGTGGACGACCACACCGTCACCATGCTCCCGACCACGATCGTCGAGCGCCAGTCGGCCTAGCGGAAATTAAGCAATGGCTGTCGGTTTTCTCCTTCAGGGACATGGATGATTGTCCCTGAAGCTGGGATTCGCCCTTTCTTATCCTTCCGGGACACGAAAACCTGTCCCGGAAGCGCAATACGGACCTTTTCGCGCTTCCGGGACAGATTCACCGGCTCGCCGCACCGCAACACGCACACAACCGCACCAAGAATCCTTGAAATTCCGCCATTCCTTCCACCCGCAACCCACGCACCAGACAGCCCGGAAGCGGAATTCGTGTCCCGGTACACCAAAAACAGCCAAACCGCACTTCCGGGACACGAAAACCTGTCTCTGAAGACAGAATCAGCCCCTCCCCGTCCTTCCGGGACACCTCCGGGACACAAAAGCCCGTCCCGGAAGCCGCAATCTGCACGTTTCTCTCTTTCAGAGACACGAAAAACGTCCCGGTACGCGAATCCGCCCGTTTCCCCGCATACCGGGACATTCTCAACGCCTCATAACCCGTAAGAACCGAATCCATGGCCCGCATCCTGACCGAGTCCCGGAGCCCGAAGCCCCCACCGAACCCAAAACCCGGCCACAATCCGGCATACTGTTACAGCAGCTCCAGCGTCACGTCGAGCTTCAGCGGCTTGTCCGCCTGCAACTGGAACTCGGGATGCACGGGCGCGCCCCAAGTGTCGTCGCCGCCGACGCCCATCTGGGCGGCGAGCAGGCGCAGGAACGTATGACGCACCGGCGGCAACTCATCGGCATGCGTGGCGTCCTCGAGCATCAGCGAGCTGTACGGCAGCAGGCTCACCGCGAACGGCGAGGCGTCCGGCCCGGCCGCCGTGACGCGCATGCCGCGGCCGTGCACATCGGTGATCTCGGCCCAGCGCACGCCCTCATGGTTGCCGGTCTCCTGCGGAATCAGGTACGGCGCGAAGTCCTCGGACGCGGTCCGCTCGAAAATGCCGAGCTTGGCGCCATGCAGACGATCCGCGTACGTCTCCTCGGGTCCCAGACCGTAGAAGCGCAGATGATCGTACTGCGCCGGCAGCATCCATTCGAGGCCGAACGCCGGCAAGGTGGCCACGTCCGCCTCGCCCGGGTATTCGGCGGTCAGGTGGATACGCAAGGCGGCGTCGATCTCGTAGCGCACCACAACCGGCGTATGCGCGGCGTCGGCCAGCTCATAGGTGTATGTGCCGGTCAGGCCGTCCACGCCCTGCTCGATGGCGGTGTTCGTCACGCGCGCATAGCGTCCGGCGGCGAACCATTGGGCACGATCAAAGCCGGACTGGTTACCGCGATCGTTGTCCACCAACGCACGGAAGGTGGTCAGCGCGGGCCGGCGGATCACCATTTCGCGATCCGGCTCGCTGCTCTTGCCGCCGCTGAAGCCGTCCGTGCCGAAGCGACGGTACGATACCAGTCCGCCCGCGGTCTTGGACAGCAGCGCTTCGGCGGCATCGTTGTGGATGCCGGCGTTGAAGGGATCCTCGGCCACGACGGCCAGCGGCGAGGCGCCTGCAACCGAGCCGACACCAGCGCTCGAATCCGAATCCGAAGAATCCGCAGCACCCTCGCCATCCCCGAAGTCCATGCTCGCCACATACTGCCCGAACGTCAGCTCATATCCGGCCGGCGCCCAATCAGTAGCCGAAGCCAGTCGCTGGTCGACCTCATACACGACTTCGGCACGGCCCGTCAGCGGCACCAGATCGGTGACGCGGGGGAAGTCGATCGGCAGGCGCTGGGTGTCGCCGGCCGGCACATCGAACCGGTAATCCGCATGCCACCGTTCGACGCCGTTCACCAGCACGCGAGCGGTGAACACATACGCGGCGGTGGAGATGAACAGGTTGTCGTTGACGATGGTCACGCCGCTTTCGTCCGGCGTCAGGCTCACGTTGGCGTACAGCTGCTTGACCTCCTGCGCCTTGGGCGTCACACTGCGATCCGCGAAGACGATGCCGTTGCCGGCGAATTCGTAGTCGGTGGGGCGGTCGTCGAAGTCGCCGCCGTATCCAAGCCGCTCGGTACCGTCGCCGAGGTGCTGGAACAGGGCCTGATCCACGTAATCCCAGATGAATCCGCCCTGGTACTTCGGGTACTGTTCGAGCGCGGTGTACAGGTGCAGCCCGCCGGAGGAGTTGCCCATCGAATGGCAGTATTCGCAGGAGATGTACGGCTTCTGCCCCTCGCCGAACAGGTAGAGTTCCTTGATCTCGTCCGGCTTGGCGTACATGCGGCTCATGATGTCGGTCACGTCGCTGTATTCCGGCTCGTTGTACACGCTCTCGTAGTGCACCGGGCGCGCGGGGTCGGTCTCGTGCACGAAGTCGCGCATGGTGCGGAACACGTCACCGCCGAACGACTCGTTGCCGAGCGACCAGATCAGCACGCTCGGATGGTTCCAATCGCGGCGCATCATGCTGTTGAGGCGGTCCACGCAGGCGGCTCGCCATTCGTCGCGGCTGCCGGGCACGGCGGTTTCCGCGTGGAACGTGCCGTCGCCGTACGTCCAAGTGCCGTGGGTCTCGAGGTTGGTTTCGTCGATCATGTAGATGCCGTATTCGTCGCACAGCTCGTACCAGCGGGTCTGGTTGGGGTAGTGGCAGGTGCGCACGGCGTTGATGTTCAGCCGCTTGAATTCGCGGATGTCCTGCAGCATCACCGCTTCGGAGACCGTGCGGCCGGTACGTGCGTCGAATTCGTGACGGTTGACGCCACGGAACACGATGCGCTTGCCGTTGAGCTTCATCAGACCGTCTTCGATGGCGAAGTGGCGGAAGCCCACGCGCTGCGGCACGACTTCGATCACGTGGCCTGTGCCGTCCAGTGCGGTGACGGTCAGCGTGTACAGGGTGGGTTCCTCGGCGCTCCACGGGGCGACCTGCCCCACGTTCGCCTTCCATGTCACGACGGCATCGGGCGTGGCATCGAAGCCATCGTCGCCATCACCCTCACCCGAGGCCTCCCCGGCCAATCCAGCGGCGATTGTGGCGATGTCGGTGGTGTCCGAATCATTCACATGACGGGTTTCGCGCCAGACCTCCGCGCCATCGGCGTCGCGCAGCACCGCTTCGAATGCCGCCGCGCCTGCGGCATTGCGCACGATGGCGTCGATGCTCAGCTCGCCCTCGCCGCTGACGTGGTCATAGTCGGCGGTGATGCGCAGATCGTTCACATGCACTGACGGCTGGGCGGCCAGCTCCACCGAACGGAAGAGGCCGTGCATGCGCCAGAAGTCCTGGTCTTCGAGCCAGCTGGCGGAGGAGTACTGGAAGCAGGCCACGGCAAGGGTGTTCGCGCCCGGCTGCAGCAATGCGGTCACGTCGAATTCGCTGGGGGTGTAGGAATCCTCGGAGTACCCCACAAAGTCGCCGTTGAGCCAGACGGCGATGGCTGTGGATGCGCCTTCAAAGGTCAGGGTGATGGGGGAGAGCGGCTCTCCGGTTTCGCCGGCGCGCTTATTGGAGGCTATTGCAGCCGCGACTTTGGCTTCCGGCGCAAATGTACGCCGGTACAGCGCGATGTGATTGTGCTCGGGGATGCCTGGTGCCTCAGGTGCCTCATGGCCGGACCAAGGGTACTGCTGGTTGACGTATTGGTGATTGAGGAAGCCTTTGACTTCAAGGCATGAGGGCACGTCGATTGGCTCATATGAGGAGTCGTCGTACTCTGCGTCCGCGAATTCGGCTTGGGCCAGTGCATCGGTTCCGAGCTCGGCAAGATCGGCGATGGATACCAGCCATTCGCCGTCGAGGCTCTGCTTGAGATCCATTGTCTCGCCGGCGCCCGGCACATGGTCATAGTACTTGTGGCTGGAATGCGCGGTCAGCCTGTTCACCGCGAACACGCGCGGATCGGCGAGCCAGGCTGGATCGAATGCTGTGGCCGCCATCATTGAGCTGGTCATGTTACGTATGCTTCCTTTCACCGGCACCCCATAGTGCCTCGGCATTTGTTCATATCCTTTACCAATGGTACTCACACGTACTGTCCGAAGAACTGTTTGTGCTGCATCGTATTCGCAGAGATGACAATATGTTCGTATATTGGTGAGCAGGTAAGGAGTTCCTATGGTCACCATGAAGGATGTCGGGCGCGAAGCCGGCGTGTCCGCGATGACGGTTTCCAACGTGCTTCGTGGTAACGATAACGTTGCTCCGGAAACCGCCAAGCGCGTGCGCGAGGCCGCGGACAAGCTGCATTACCGGCTGAACACCACCAGCCTGTCCGCGCGCAGCCTGCGCGTATCCACCAGCCGTAAGGGCAAGGAGTACGGCACCATCGGACTGGCGATTTTCGAGCTTGACCAGCCATATCCCTCCCAACTCGCCTCGCTGATCTCGATAGAGGCCGAAAAGCGCGGCTATCAGACGGTGGTGCAGCAGACGCGCATCAACGAACTCAACGAACGTTCGATCATCGAACGCATGTCCAACCAGTTCTGCGACGGGCTGCTGTTCAGCTCCAGCCGACACGGCATACGAGATCGAGACCTTGTCCAATCACCGGCCGACTGTGCTGCTGGATGACGACCGCCGGCAGACCGATATCGATACCGTGCTGACACCGTGTGAGGCCGGTGCGCAGGCGGCGATCACCTACCTCTACGGAATCGGGCGTCGCCGAATCGGCATCATCGGCGCCAATCCGGCGGTGAATGAGGTGTCGCTCGACGACAATCGCGTAACCAAAGGCCGCCGTATCACCGGCTGCCGGACGGCGTTCGAGGAGTTGGGCATGCCTTGGGATTCCTCCCGCATCATCCCGACAGCATGGAATGACGTGGATGCCCGGCAGGCCGTACACACCTATGAATCGACGATCCGCGACTGCGACGCCCTGTTCTGCATGACCGACACGGTGGCGTTCGGCGTGATTCGCGGGCTCAAGGATATCGGACTCGATGTGCCGCGCGATATCGCCATCATCGGATTCGATGGCATCGCGATGGGGGCGTCCATGGTGCCGTCGCTGACCACGGTGGCCGTCGACATCGAAGACATCGCCCGGCGGTCAGTGGATCTGCTGATCAGGCGCATCGACGACGAACCCGACCTTCCCCATCAGCGCATCACCGCGGCATTCCACATCGAACGCCGCGAATCCGCCTGATATACGAAGAATGGCTCCCCAGCGGGGAGCCATTCACATACTGTGCGCACCTACCCGCGAGCTTACGTGCCCACGCACCTGCCCACGTACCGCACAAGCCTCACCAAACGTACGCTGAGTGGCGCTCAGCGTACGTTTGGTGAGGTAATAGACAGCCGAGCGTCAGTGGCGCTTGCGGTTGAGCAGGAGGATGCCTCCGGCCAGAATCAGCACCACAGCCATAGCGGCCACGATGGTGACGTTGGAGCCGGAATCAGTCAGCTTGCCACCCTGATCGGCGGTGTTCGGCTTGGCAGTGTTGTCCTTGTCACCACCGGGCTGCTGCTCACCACCCTTGGCCTTCACCGTCACCGTGAATGTGGTGGTGATGTTCTTATCGGCCTTGAGCGTGAGCGTCACCGTCAGGGTGCCCGCGTTGGCGAACGGCTTGGACAGATCCACCGGATGATCGGAACCGTCGAAGAAGGCGGCCGTCGCATACTCGCTGGCGTCCAAATCGCGCGTGGTACCGTTGGAGAGCTGGGCGCTCACCTTCAGCCCCTCGGCGGAGTACGTCTCGCCAACCGTGTATTCGGTCTTGGTGGGGTTCTGGGCCACGCCGATGCCGGTGATGGTCACGTCCGGCTCAGGCTGCACCTGTTTGGGGGCGACCGTCAAACCGAATGTGGTCGTGACCTCGGGATTCTCCACTGCGGATACCGTCACGGTCAGGTCTCCGGCCGGGAGCGGCTGGCTGAGATCGACCGCGTTGCCATCCTTGTCTGCCGCGGACAGCGTGTACTCGCTCGGCAGCAGTTCGTCGGTGTATTCACCGGTCCACTTGCCTTCCACCTTGAGACCGGAAGCGGCAGCGGAGAACAGGTCGCCCTCCGTGTACTTGGTCTCCGGGTTGACGGTAGCGGTCAGCGAATCCAGTGTGGGCAGCGGGTCGGCTGCCTGGAAGATCTTCACTTCGGCCACCTTCACGTACGGATAGTCGCTTCCGTTGTCCACCGGGGTGACGATCAGGCTGATGGCCTTGGTGGCGGGCAGTCCGCTCAGGTCGAGGACGGTAGGCTCGGCGGGCTTGCTGGCGTCGGGCTTGCCGATCAGATCGGTATCCACCCACTTGCCATCCTCGCCAAGGTACTGCACCTGGAACTGGGCGGGTGCGGCCTCGGCCTTGGTCTGGTCAACGTAGAACTCCAGATCTCCGAGCTTGTACGCTTGGTCGAAGGTCCAGTTGATCCATGCCGGATTGGCCGGCGCGTTCTCGGACTTGTCCTTCCAGTTCGACCAATTGGTGCCAAGATTGCCGTCGGACGCGTCCGAAGCCTTGGATGTGCTCCACATGGTCTGCACATCGGATGCGGCAGCGGACGAGCGGAACTTGTAGGCCAGGTTGGTCACGTTCTGCACGCGAACACGGAAGCGCGCGACCTTGCTGCCGTCCACATTGAGCTTGACCGTCACCGGCACGACGCCGGCCTTGGAGGAATCGAAGCCCAGCAGCGTGTACTCGGACGGATCGAGCACACGGGTAGTGCCGTCAGACAAGGTGGCTGTCACTTCCAGTCCGGAGACGTCCAAGGACTCGCCGGTCTGGTAGTCGGTCTTGGTCGGCTGCTTGGTCACGGCGATGGAGGCGATGTCCGTCACCGGGGCGGCCGTTTCGACCAGCGTCACGTTGTCCACATAGGCAGCGGAGGCATCATTCAGATCAGGCTGCGCGATGTTGACCCACAGGGCGCTGTCTGCCGGCACATCCCACGGCACAGTGAACGTACCGCGCACGTACACCTTGTCACCGCCGTCAGCGGTTTCGGCGTCCACCGACTTGTTCAGCAGCACAGTGCCATACTGGCTGAAGTTGCCGCCTGCACCGGAGCCTTCCTTGCGGGAACGGACGGTGGCGGTCACCGTGGATGGAGTCTGGTCGTTGCTGGCACCGGTGGTGACCCAGAATCCAAGTTCATAGGTCTTGCCGGGCTGCGCGGGGATGTTGCGCTGATCGATCTGCGTGAACGAGACGCCGTCGCTCTTGCCGAGCTTGGCGGCTCGTTCGCCGGAAACCACCGCGTTCTGCTGGTTGAGGTCGGAGCGGTAGCGCTTGATCTTGGCGTCGTTGTAGTTGTCGCGGTTCTTCGAATGGTCGCGGTTGGCCGGCGCCCACGGCGAGATGCCGTTCTTCGGCTGGCTGGCCTTGCCGTGGTTGATGCTTTCGAACGAACCGTCCCACAGCTGGTCGTATACGGTCGAGACGCTGATGCCGGTGACCGCACCGGACTTGCCGGTGTTGGTCAGGGTCAGCTTGGACACGTCGGACGAGGTGCGCACGTGCAGCACCTGCTCGCCTTCGCCGGTGGTCTTTTGTGCGTATCCGCGATCGTTAGCCAGTCCGGCTTCGAGCACGGCGTCACCGGCAGTGGTGGCCTTGATCTCCAAGGTGGCGTTGCCGGGCGCGTCGATGGTCACGGACTTGCCTGCGGACAGGTCCCCCACAGCACCGGTTTCGGTGGTATCGGCACCTTGGAAGGCACCCACGGCCGGGGCGGACCAACCGGACACCACGTGCTGGGTGCCATAGGTCTGCTTGGCGTGATCGAAGCCATGCGGGAAGTCGAGGGTCTTGAGCGCATTGTCACCAGTCAGATACTTGTTGCTGATGGCGAACGGGAAGCTGTCGCTGGCCATCGCACGGCCCTTGCCGGCTGCGTAATCGGTGGCCTTGGCGGAGTAGAGCGAGCTCAGATCGCCCTTGGCTACGGCCTCGAGGTCCAGTCCGGTGGCGGCGACATAGTCAGCCAGGGAGACGTACTGGTTGCCGTTCTCGCCGACCTTGGCCCATTGGGTCTGATCGCCGCCGACGTACAGGTTGCTGCCATAGTTGATCTGGAAGCCGTCGTCATTGATCTTGCTGTTCTGGTCGGTCAGCGTGGTGCCATCTTGCGCAATGATCACGTTGTTGTTGTACGTCACGCCGGCGTTCTGCGCATTGTTGGAGAACGTGACCTTCTCGCCCTTGGGCAGGATGGTCGTGTTGTTGTAATAGTTCATGTCGGTGATGCCGTCGAGCGTCACCGTGCGGTAGGTGTCGGTGGAGTCGTCCCGTGGCGTGGCGGCGACGCCGTCGTTGACGGACAGGTTGTATCGGAAGGTGCCGCCGAGAGCCGTGCCGATCTCGTCCGGATTGTTGTACCAGTCGGTGCAGGCGCACACGAGGGCCGCGCCGCCGGCGTTGTCATGGCTGTAGTTGTACTGGAATACGGTGTTGCGCGTGCCGTAGTCGAAGTCCCATGCGGTGCCGTCGTTGTTGCCGGGCAGCTTCTTGGTGTTGGTCACCTCGTTGAACTGGAACAGCGTGTTGTCGGAGTTCCAGTTCCAGATGCCGGCGTTGGAGCCCTGGCCGTTGACGCTTGCCGCGTTCTCCAGATAGTTCTTCTCCACCACTGCGCCATCGGACATCTGCACGACGATGCCGTCGCCGCCGATGTCCTTCAACGTGTTGGATGCGATGTACAGGTTCCTGTTCGGGGTCCACGGGTACTGGTCGCGGGTGGAGCCGCTCACGCCGCATTCCCAGGCCACGTCCTCGCGGCAGCGGAAGTCGGAGGACATGTTGATGCCGGATCGGTTCACGTTGGTGATGGTGTTGCCCACGATCTGCACGTCGTTGAACCAGGATCGGGTGGCACGGGAGGTATCGGACTTGACGCTGCCCTTGGTTTTGTCAGCGCCATCGACAGGGATGGAGCGACCGTAGTTCTCCAGCTGGATGGCCGCGGATCCGCCAAGGTCCTTCTGCTTTTCGCCGTAAATGTCGTGGATGGAGTTGTTGCGGATGATGATGCCGTTCAGCTCGCCGGCGTTGTCGTTTTCGGCGGTGATGCCACGGCGCATGTATTTGTAATAGTTCGCTTCGGTGTCGGTATTGGAGATGTCGAGGTTCTCCACGGTGATGTATTCGCTGTTGCGCAGCAGGACCACATCGGCCACGCCGGCACCGTCGAGCTTCGGTGCGGGGGCTGTGGCGTCGCCGTAATCGCCGATGACGATCGGAGCTTCGGCGGTGCCGCGCGTGTTCACGATGCGCAGGGCGGCTTTGATGGTGGTGCCGTCTACCGTCTGATCCTCACCGGTACAGGTGGTGCCGCGTTTGAACAGCAGTCGGTCGCCGGCCTTGAGGGTGACGTTGTTGGCTGCGGCGAATGAGTTGAACGGCTTGTCCTGCGTGCCGTCGCCATTAGGGGCCGCCTGGCAGTCGACGTAATATGAGGTGCCGGTGGCTGGGGTGTCTTGGGTCGTCTCGTCCGCATAGGCTGCGACGGTCGGCACCAGTGCCATACCGGACAGCAGCGTCGCGCTGGCGACTGTGCCCGCGAATAGGCGCCTTAGAGTGGATTGGGTCATTGAAGAAACCTCCTCGCTTCTTCTTCATTGATGTTTGCGCAATCAAACGAATGCGCACGCCATTTCTGCCCCCCAATAGCGCCCGCGTCCTTCCTCGCAGTTAGGCGCACCGAGGTAGTTTGTAAGTATAGTCAAAACACGTGACCGGTTACAAATTTTGGCAAATCTGCGCGCATGAAATGGCATCCATAACAAAAAAGCGGCCCCGAAAGGCCGCTGTTCAATGATTGATTGCACCCGAAAAGGTGTTAGCTGGGACTATGCCGGCGCTGTACCGGACTAGCCTAGCCGAACTCAGTCGTCGCCGAGCGTCAGGTGGACGCCGCCGACCAAGGTGCTGACCACGTTATACAGCAGGGAAATAATCGTGGTGAGCAGGGTGGCAATCACAACCTCGATGATGGAGAAGATGGTCACGCCGGAGATCACGGTGGTCAGGGACAACACGTTCTTCAAGTCGAATCCCTCGGTGTTGAGACCGGTGCTGGAAACGATCTGGGTGATCTGTCCGAAAACGCCGACGGCGTCAAGCATGACCCATACCAGCGCGGCGGCGACGATCTGGATGATGGCGCCGGCGATGGAAAGCATGAACGTCACCTTGGCCACGGACCAGGCGTCCACGCGGGTCAGGGACAGGCTCATGCGGCGTGCGCGCGGCGTGCGGCGCACGTTCGGACGCGAGGTGGTGGGAGTGCTGCCGTTCGGCAGAGCGGATTCCTCGGGATCGCTGGACACGGAACGTGCCACGCGGGGGGCACCCTGCGCAGGGCTGATCAACGGCTCAGCAGGTTCGACTGTGGGTGGGGCCACGGGCTGCATGACCGGCTCGTTTCCTTCGAGATTCTCGCTCATCGTTTCTCCTTACAGGCTATCGGTAGCCTCTGCTGTTAGCGAGGCTACCAGCTTTTCCGGACGCCGCTCACTCGGCGTCCGCGTTGTTCACATTCTCCTCGGATTGCGCGGATTCGGCGGCCTCGGTGGCCTCAGCAGGTGCGGCGGCCTCAGTGGACTCGGCTGCAGCATCGGCCGCATCGGCAGCAGATCCAGCCTCCTCGTCGTCCTTCTCCTCGTTGCGCGCGATGGACAGGATCTCATCGCCCTTGTCCGGCTTGGCGAAAGTGACGCCCTGCGTGGTGCGGCCGGTGCGGTTCACCTCGTCCACATTGGAGCGGATCACCTTGCCGGACTTCATGATGGCCATGACCTGATCGTCCTCGGACACCACGAGCGCGCCCACCAGCGAGCCGCGGCCCTCCACGAGCTGCACAGCCTTCACGCCGAGGCCGTTGCGGCCTTGCAGACGGTATTCCGAGATGGCGGTGCGCTTGGCGAAGCCCTCGTTGGTGACTACGAAGAGGTCCTTGTCGGAATCCTCCGGCACCACGTCCATGGCGAGCAGGCTGTCGCCCTCGCGGAACTTCATGCCCTGCACGCCGGCGGTCTGACGGCCCATCGGGCGCAGCTGCTCGTCGTCGGCCTGGAACTTCAGGCTCATGCCGAGGCGCGAGACCAGGATGATGTCGTCCTCGGCGTTGCACAGCGCGGCGCCGATCAGCTCGTCAGCGTTCTCGCCGTTCTCGTCGGTCATCAGGCGCACGGCGATCAGACCGCCCTGACGAGCGGAATCGTATTCGGCCAGCGGCGTCTTCTTGACCTTGCCGGAGCGGGTGGCGAGCACCAGGTACTTCGCCACGTCGTAGTTCGGAATGGACAGTACGGCCTGGATCTGCTCGTCGGGCGCGAACTGCAGCAGGTTGGCCACGTGCTGACCCTTGGAGTCGCGCGAACCTTCCGGCAGCTCGTAGGCCTTGAGCCGGTAGACGCGGCCCTTGTTGGTGAAGAACAGCAGCCAATTATGCGTGGAGGTCAGGAAGAAGTGATCCACCACGTCGTCCTCACGCAGCTTGGTGCCCTTGATGCCCTTGCCGCCGCGGTGCTGGGCGCGGTATTCGTCGGCCTTGGTGCGCTTGATGAAGCCGGAGTGGGTGACGGTGACCACCACGTTCTCTTCGGCGATCAGGTCCTCGACGTTCATCTCGCCGGAGAACGGCAGGATCTTGGTGCGGCGCTCGTCGCCGTACTTGGCCACGATCTCGTCGAGTTCGTCGCCGATGATCTTGCGCTGGCGCTCGGGCTTGGCGAGGATGTCGATGTAGTCGGCGATCTTGCGCTGCAGCTCCTCATGTTCGGCGACGATCTTGTCGCGGTTCATGCGGGTGAGCGTGCGCAGCTGCATGGCCAGGATGGCGTCCGCCTGCACCTGGTCGATGTCGAGCAGCTGCATCAAACCGGTGCGCGCGGCATCGGTGTCTTCGGAGGCGCGGATGAGGGCGATGACCTCGTCCAGCATGTCGAGCGCCTTGAGATAGCCCTGCAGGATGTGGTCGCGCTCCTCGGCCTCGCGCTTGAGGTACGCGGTGCGACGGGCGATGACGTCGAGCTGGTGGCCGACCCAGTGACGGATGAAGGCGTCCAGGCTCAGCGTGCGCGGCACGCCGTCCACCAGAGCCAACATGTTCGCGCCGAACGTCTGCTGCAGCTGGGAATGCTTGTACAGGTTGTTGAGCACGACCTTCGGCACGGCGTCGCGCTTGAGGACCAGCACGAGGCGCTGGCCAGTGCGGCCGGAGGTCTCGTCGCGCATGTCGGCGATGCCCTGGATCTTGCCGTCGCGCACGGCTTCGCGGATGGAGACGACCAGACGGTCAGGGTTCACCTGATACGGCAGCTCGGTGACCACCAGGCACATGCGGCCGTTGATCTCCTCGGTGTTGACTACCGCGCGCATGGTGATCAGTCCGCGACCGGTGCGGTAGGCCTGTTCGATGCCCTTGTGGCCAAGGATGGTGGCGCCGGTGGGGAAGTCCGGTCCCTTGATGATGCGGATCAGGTTGTCGAGCAGTTCCTCGCGGCTCGCGTCCGGGTGTTCGAGCGCCCAGTGCACGCCTTCGGCGACCTCGCGCATGTTGTGCGGCGGGATGTTGGTGGCCATGCCGACGGCGATGCCGGCGGAACCGTTGACCAGCAGGTTCGGGAAGCGCGCCGGCAGTACGGTCGGCTCCTGGGTCTTGCCGTCGTAGTTGGGCACGAAGTCGACGGTGTCCTTGTCGATGTCGCGCACCATTTCCATGGCCAGCGGAGCCATACGGCATTCGGTGTAACGCATGGCCGCAGCCGGATCGTCGCCGGGGGAGCCGAAGTTGCCCTGACCATCGACCAGCAGATAGCGCATCGACCAGGACTGGGCCATGCGCACGAGGGTGTCGTAGATGGCGGCGTCGCCGTGCGGGTGGTACTTACCCATCACATCGCCGACCACGCGGGAGCACTTGTTGTAGCCGCGGTCGGGGCGGTATCCGCCGTCGTACATCGCGTAGACCACGCGGCGGTGCACGGGCTTCATGCCGTCGCGCACATCCGGCAACGCGCGTTCCACGATCACGGACAGCGCGTACGCCAGATAGGATTCGCGCATCTCCTGCTGCAGATCCTTGCGCTGGATGCGTTCGCCGGTCATCAGACCGTAGTCGGTGTTGTCCGCCTCCTGCGGGCTCAACGGCTCCATCGAGCCGTCCGGCATGAACTGATCGTCGGTGCCGTCGCCGTCCGTCGGCACATTGTTGTTTTCGTCTGCCACTTATACCGTTTCCTTTAGTGATATCTGGCTCCCCTCAGAGAGGAGAGCCAAGGGATTGCATCCTCTGCTCGCGGAGGATTCCGTCACGCGTCGATCCAGCGGACGTTCTTGGCGTTGCGCTGGATGAACAGGCGGCGGGGCTCCACCTCGTCGCCCATCAGCATCGAGAAGGTCTCATCGGCCGCGGCCGCATCCTCGATGTGCACCTGCTTCAGGATGCGGTGCTCGGGATCCATGGTGGTCTCCCACAGCTCCTGGTAGCTCATCTCGCCCAGACCCTTGTACCGCTGGATGCCTTCGCCCTTGGGCAGCTGGCGACCCTTCGCCTTGCCTTCGGCGAGCACACGGTCGCGTTCGGCGTCGGTGTACACGAAGTCGTGCGGGCCCTTGGTCCACTTGAGCCGGTACAGCGGCGGCATGGCCACGTAGACGTATCCGGCGGTGATCATCGGGCGCATGTAGCGGAAGAACAGCGTCAGGTTTAGGGTGGCGATGTGCGCGCCGTCCACATCGGCATCGGCCATGATGATGACCTTGTGGTAGCGGACCTTGGAGATGTCGAAGTCCTCGCCGTAGCCGCCGCCCACTGCGGTGATCAGCGATTCGATGGTGTCGGACTTCATCATGCGGTCCAGGCTGGCGCGCTCGGTGTTGAGGATTTTGCCTCGCAGCGGCAGGATGGCCTGGGTGATGGGGTTGCGGCCCTGGATGGCGGAGCCGCCTGCGGAATCACCCTCCACGATGAACAGCTCGCACTCTTCGGGGTTCGAGGACTGGCAGTCCTTGAGCTTGTCCGGCATGCCTGCGGATTCGAAAATGGATTTGCGGCGGGTGTTCTCGCGCGCCTTCTTGGCGGCCAGACGCGCGCGCGAGGCTTCGATGGCCTTCTGGATGATGTTCTTGGCCTCGGCAGGATGGGCGTCGAACCAGTCGCCGAGCTTGTCGGTCATCACGCGCTGCACGAAGGTCTTGGCCTCGGAGTTGCCGAGCTTGGTCTTGGTCTGGCCTTCGAATTGCGGGTTGGTGAGCTTCACGGAGATCACGGCGGTCAGGCCTTCGCGCACATCGTCGCCGGACAGATTCTCGTCCTTGTCCTTCAGGATGCCCTTGTCGCGCGCGTACCGGTTGACCAGCGAGGTCAGCGCCGCACGGAATCCTTCCTCGTGCGTGCCGCCTTCGGTGGTGGAGATGGTGTTGGCGAAGGTGTGCACCGATTCGGAGTAGGCGGTGGTCCACTGCATGGCCAGTTCGGCGGAGATGCCGAGCTTCAGGTCCTCGGCCTCGAAGCTGATGACCTCATCCTCGACCGGGTTGACCTTGCGCACCTTGACCAGATAGTCGACGTAATCCTTGATGCCGTTGGCATACTGGTAGGTGACGGTCTGATGGGTCTCGCCGGCGTCCGGCGCATCGTCGCCGGCCACCTCGTCGCCGGCCTGATCGGGTTCGCGCAGGTCGGTGAGGCTGATTTTCAGGCCCTTGTTGAGGAAGGCCATCTGCTGGAAGCGGGAGCGCAGGGTCTCGAAGTCGTAGACCGTGGTCTCGAAGATCTTCGGGTCGGCCCAGAAGGTCACGGAAGTGCCGGTGGACTCGCCCTCGGCCATCGGCTCGCCCTGCTTCAGACGTGCGGTGGGGTGCTGGTCGAGGTAGGTCTGGGTCCAGTGGAAGCCCTGACGGCGCACTTCGATGTCCACTCGGGTGGACAGCGCGTTCACCACGGAGATGCCCACGCCATGCAGGCCGCCGGAGACCGCGTAACCGCCACCGCCGAACTTGCCGCCGGCGTGCAGCTTGGTCATCACGGTTTCCACGCCGGAGACGCCTTCGCCGGGCACCTCATCCACCGGGATGCCTCGACCGTCGTCCACCACGCGGATGCCGTTGTCCGGCAGAATGGTGACTTCGATGTGGCTGGCGTATCCGGCCAACGCCTCGTCGACCGAGTTGTCGACGATCTCGTAGACCAGATGGTGCAGGCCGCGCGGGCCGGTGGAGCCGATGTACATACCCGGGCGGATACGCACGGCTTCCAGTCCTTCGAGCACTCTCAGATCAGAGGCCTCGTAATGTTCGGGGGCCATGGATTCGTCAAGTTCGCCCTCGGTGAGTTCCGCAGTGTTGATATGCTCCGCAGCCGCCTTCAGCTGCTCCTCTTTGCTGGTTTCGTCTGCCAACAGGCTTCCTTCCGTAACTACCGGTCAACCTCGCAAATATCGTCTATTGCTGAAGCGATATGCCGTAAGACGCCCATAAAGGGCTCTTCTAGCCGTTTGACCATACTTCATGAGATTTTACTCGTTTAGCACGACGAGCGCCATAGCGAGCCTTCTGCGGGTTCGCTACTTCCGCCGCGCCCATTTGCGCGAATAGCCGACGGCCGGACCGGTGACGCGGATTTCGTTGATGGTCAGTCCTTTGAGATTGCCCCGGATCGTTTCGGTCAGCTGGGGGATGAGATAGGTCAGCTGCGTGGCCCAGATGGTCGATTCCGCGCGTATCGTCAGCACGCCATTCGTGAAGTCGGCCACCGCCGTATGCTTGGCGACGCCTTCGCCCACCACCTGATCCCAATGGGTGCGCAGTTGCGCCAGTTTCAGGTTCGTGCTCCAGACGCCATCGCCCGCGATGGTGGACATCACGTCGCCGAGCTCGATGGGGTCGCGTCCGGGTTTGCCGAAGTTCTCGACGGCTTCCTCACGTCGCCGGCGCCGGTCTTTGAGCAGCGCTCCGCGATGCGAGATCTGCTCGAATACCTCGGCGGCGAGCTTGGTCTGGTCAAGGTGCAGGGCGAAAGCCACCGGCGGCGTCATCGTGGCCCCGATTCACCGGTATCAGCGGCGTGAGATGCGGCGTCGGCGGCCGGAGCCGCAGACGCCGCAGTATCGCCCGACAGCGAGGCATCGTCCGCAAGCGCAGTATCGCCCGACAGCGAGGCATCGTCCGCAAGCGCAGTATCGCCCGACAGCGAGGCAATCGACTGCTGCAGCGACTCTTGCAGCGACTGGGCGAAGGCGTCATACTGCGCTTTCAGCGAAGCGACATCTATCACATGCGCGCGCCCCTCGCGCGTGGCCGCCGCCGGAGCATCGCCTTCCGCAGCCACGGTGATCAGCGTCTGATCCTGCCTAGCGGCGAAATCAAGAATCTGCGCGCGTCGGCTGTCGTCCAACTGGGCGAACACATCATCGAGAATCACGATGGGCCGAGTTCCGAGCCTGTCCTGAATGACCTGGAACAGCGCCATTTTCAGCGCCAAGGCCATCGTCCACATCTCGCCGTTGGAGGCGAATTCCTTGGCGGGCATATCGAACAGTTCGAGGCTCAGGTCGTCGCGCTGCGGACCGATGAGGTTCACCCCGCGAGCCACTTCGCCGGGGTAGATGCGTTGGAAATGCTCGCTGATCGCCTGATGAGGCTCATCGAAGATCACTACTTCGTCGAACGATGGCAGATACCCCAGACTCACCTGTTCGGTCTCGCCGGCGAGATCGCGATAGATCCGCGCGAACGGTTCGGCTAGCAGCGCTATCAGATGCCGTCGCATGCGGGTGATGGCGATGCCGGCTTCGATGAACTGCCCGGTCCAGATCTCCAGACCGCTGAGCACGGCGTCCACCGGCTGTCCGGCGTTCTGGTTCGCACCCAGCTGTTTGAGCAGTGTGGCGCGCTGCTTGCCGATGCGCGTGAACTGCTGCAATGCCGCCAGATATCCAGGCTCAATCAGTGCGCCGGCCTGATTGAGGAAGGTTCTGCGCGCGGCCGGGTCGCCGGAGATCAGCCGCTGGTCCTCCGGCGTGAACGATACCGAGGGAATCTGTCCGATGATGTCGCGCAGGTACATCGACGAGCCGGAATTCACGCGGGCCCGATTCGCCCCGCGCGCATGGATGGAGGCCTCGTACGTGGTGACGTGTTCGGTGGCGGTCGTCCGGTCCTGGCCGTCGACGCCGAACTCGCCGGTGCCGTCGACCACGTTCGCGCGGATGGTGGCAGTCGTCTGTCCGCGCTCGATGAGCGGCAGGGTGCTGGAGGTGCGATGGCTGGATCCGGTGGACAGCACCTCCACTGCCTCGACGATATTGGTCTTCCCCAGGCCGTTGTTTCCGATGATCAGGTTCACACCCGGTACGAAATCGACCACTACTTGGCTCCATGAGCGGTAGTGGTCGAGGGCAAGTCGCGAAATGTACATCGGATGATGGTCGATTCCTAGGAATTACCGGATCGCGGTCCTATGGGTTCAGCTGTTGAAACGCATCGGCACGAGCAGGTACCGGTAGTCCATCGATTCGTCGGAATCGGCTTCCTGCTGGCCGTTGAACTCCACCGGCTTGACCGGGGTGGTCATCTTGATGCGCACGAACGGTTCGGCGATGGCGGACAAGCCTTCCTTGAGGTAGGAGGGGTTGAACGCCACGGTGATGTCGTCGCCGTCCATATCGATGTCGAGCGTTTCGTTGGCCTGGGCCTCATCCGCGGAGCCGGCGGACAGCGCCACTTCCTGGCCGGAGAAGACCATGCGGATCGGGGCGTTGCGTTCGGCTACCAGAGCCACGCGGGTGATGGCATCGAGCAGATCCTGCTTGTTCACCACGGCCTGAATCGGGTATTCGTCGGCGAACAGGCGGTCGACTGCCGGGAATTCACCATCGATGAGCTGGGAGGTGGACACGCGGCCGGCGTTTTCGAAGCCCAGCAGAGTCGGATTGTCGGCGTCGAAGTCAAGGCGGATGTTCTGGTGCTCGTCCAGCGAACGGGCCACATCCTTGAGCAGCGAACCGCGAACCAGCGTGGTCGTGTCCACATCCGGGTTCACCGGGCTCCAGGTGAAGGTGGCGCGGGCCAGACGGAAACGGTCGGTGGAGGTCAGCACGACCTTGTCGCCACGGAACTGCATGCGCACACCGGTGAGCACCGGGCGGTTCTCCTCGCGGGAGACCGCGACCGACGCCTGGTTGACGGCCTGCACGAAGGTCGGTGCGTCTACCTGGCCGAGGGCTGCGGGCACGACGGGCAGGTCAGGGTACTCGGTATCGGGCATGAGTTGCAGCGTGAACGTCGACTTGCCTGCGCTGATGGTCAGTGTCGAGTCGGTGGTGGACATGTAAGTCTTCTCGGAGCGCAGCGACTTGGTGATATCCGCCAACAGCTTGCCGAGGACCAGTACGGAACCGGGTTCGTCGACGCCGGCTTCGATGTGGTGACGTGCCGAGATTTCGTAGTTGAAGGCCGAGAACTGGAGTGTGCCGTCGACGGCTTCCAGCCGGACGCCAGCCAGAATCGGGTTCGAGGGTCGAGCGTCGATGACGCGAGACGTCCAGGCTGCGGCGTCGGCCAAGGCTGCGGTATCGATTTCGACTTTCATATGGGTTTCCCTTCGTCTGATTTCGCTGAAGAACATTCTAGCCGGTGAACGGCTAAGTCGATGTGGAGCAGTGCTCGCCGATTACTGTGCTGATGATGCCCTTCTAAGTACTGAGTAAGTAATCGCCATAATAAGCGCGGTGGATAGTGTGGATAAGTGCTCGCAGGGCTTCTGCCGCAACGGTTGATAACTATGTGCACAATGTGGATAACTTCTGCATAGCATGTGGATAAATCGCCAAGTTATCCACACCGGAAATGCCGGGTTTTGGTTATCCACATCGAGGTGGCACTTGTGCACGACTTATCCACCGCTATTTTGGGGGTAATCCACGAGTTATCCGCAGAGTTTACCCACATTTGTGAATAACTATGTGGATAACTTCGCCGCGTTTTTCGCGTGCGCACGGCGTGTTGGGCCCTTCGGCGTCGAGCAGAATCGATCCTGGAGACCGTTTTCGAGGGTTTTCGGAACCGGGTTGCGCGAAGTGCCGAAAACGTTCGCTGAAACGCATTCTCCCGGATAGCGTGATGTTCGTCCCCTGTGGCCGTAGGGAAGGCACCAGTGCCATGCGAACGGATGCTTGTGAGTTATCGGCATACAAGGCATTGGAGCGGCCGCCCAGCGCGTTTGTAGTTCGTTGCTTTTGCCAGCTCCCCTTGTCAGGACAGCACCGTAAAGCAAACAGCAGAGTTGTTTGTAGGTGTTGTGCGAGCCGACAGGCGAGCTGGCAAACCGCGCGCGAAGCGCGTCCCTGATTGCAGGACGAGCTGGCCCGCGAAGCGGGACTGAGGGGTAGTCGCTTCGTCAACAAACCTTCGCTGTCCGTAAGCCCGTCTCGCGAGGGCTTGCACCCATCTCGCAGAATCGATTCTGAAGACGAAAAACGGCACTTTTCGAGACCTCAGTCCCCAAAAGTGCCGTTTTCGGTCGCTCAGACGGATTCTCCCGGATCGGTTCCGGGCTTACTTGTCGCTGTTCTGCTTCAGACGCACGGTGAGTTCCGTGACGTAGGTGTAGATTTCCTGCTTCTGCTGCATCTCGTCGCTCACACGCGTGTAGGCGTGCATTACCGTGGTGTGATCGCGGCCGCCGAACACCTCGCCGATATCGAGAAGGCTCATACTGGTCATTTCGCGGGCCAGATACATGGCAATCTGGCGTGCGAGGGCCACGTTCTTGGTGCGCGAGCGTCCGACAAGGTCGTCGAAGGTCAGGTGGAAGTACTTGGCGACCTGGCCGATGATGTCGGTGGGCTTGATCTCCACGTCGGTGGTGAAGAAGTCCTGAAGCGTCTGCTCGGCCAGGGCGCGGGTCACCGGCTGGTTGCTCAGCGACGCAACGGCGGTAACACGGGTCAACGCGCCTTCGAGCTCACGGATGTTCTCGGTGAAGCGTTCTGCGATGAGGTCGAGCACGTCGCTGGGGATCTTCGAGCCGTTGATCGAGGCGATCATGCGCAAAATCGCGATGCGGGTCTCAAGATCCGGCGGCTTGACGTCTACGGTCAGGCCCGATTCGAAACGGGAGATCAGGCGCGCCTCGAATCCCTTGAGGTTCTTCGGCGCCACATCGGAGGCGATGACGATACGCTTATTCGCCTGATGCAACGCGTTGAACGTATGGAAGAACTGATCGAGGGTCGCTTCCTTGCCGCCGAGGAACTGGATGTCGTCGATGAGCAGCACGTCGACTTCGCGGTAGCGACGGTTGAATGCAGCGATCTGACCCTGGCTCTGGTTCGGGTTTTGCAGCGCGTCGATGAATTCGTTGGTGAATTCCTCGGACGTGACGTACCTGACCTTGAGGCTGGGGTCCTTGACCAGGGCGTAGTTGCCGATGGCGTTGAGCAGGTGGGTTTTGCCCAGACCGGACCCGCCATAGATACACAACGGGTTGAAATCCTGCCCGGAGCCTTCGGCCACCGCCAATGCCACGGTGCGGGCGAACCGGTTGGAATCGCCGGGCACGAACGAATCGAACGTGAAGTTCTTATTGAGATGCGTCTCCGGGTCGCGGTTCATCTTCTGACCGCCTACCGGATAACGGGGCTCATTCACCGGCGCGGGAACGAATTGCGTCTCAGGTTGGGGTGCAACCTCAGGCTGCTTGGCGCCATACGGTGACTGGCCGAACTGTTTGACCGTTGGGGAGGCATCCCTGCGATGGGGAGCCTTCGGCTTGGGCGCAGGCTTGGGTTTCGGCGTCATCTTAGGCGCGACTTTGAATGCGGGGAACATGGTGGTCCCGGTTACGTTCTGCAACGCCTGCAGCAACTGCTCGTTGAGATTGCCCTGAATGGCCTGCAACGTGTCATTGGAATCCACGCATAACACAATGGTCGGGCCGAACACGCCCTCGGGAATCACTCCCTCGAGCCACCCTTTTTCACGGGGAGTCAGCGACGAGCTGTGTTTGAGTATGGTGAGCGTGTCCGACCAGATGCGGGCAGCTTCGACCGCGGGGTCGGCAGATGAACCAGCCATACAGACCCCTTCTTCTTGCTCGTGCGTACATGGATACAATAGGACATGTTTACTACTATCCGCGGAAGTTATCCACCGCGTTGCGTGTTGGAAATGCTCGATTGTGAATAACATGAGTGTAATTTGTGGATAACTATCCGGGCGGAATGGTTGATATTACGCCATTATCGAGCCCACGGCGTGTTGTAATGGTTGTGTCGAAATGTGAAAACTCATCCGCTGTTTTGACTTGTGGGCAGGGTTGAGAGTAGGTTGGTATAGCTTGACTCACGTGAGGGCAGCGCGAAGCGTTGCCAAATAGACCTAGGAGCATTGATTATGAAGAGGACGTTCCAGCCGAACAACCGTCGTCGCCACATGAAGCACGGCTTCCGTCTGCGCATGCGCACCCGTTCCGGCCGCGCGGTGATCAACCGCCGTCGCGCCAAGGGCCGCAAGTCCCTGTCCGCCTGATCCCATCGATCAATACCACAGCGGCATAGTCGAGGTGGAGCGGCTGAAAAGCCATCGCGATTTTGTGTCCGTGCTGAAGCGCAGACGTAAAGTCGGTGGCCGAGATATCGTCGTGCACTATTTGGTGCCCGATGAGCAGCATGACGACCAGGCGAATCATCGTCGCCTGGGTTTGGCCGTCTCTAAATCCGTCGGCAAAGCGGTTACCCGTAATACGGTGAAGCGTAGGTTCCGAGTCCTGGCCAGGATGCACGAGCACCAACTCCCGGAACAGTGCGATATCGTATTGCGCGCCAAGCCGAGTGCGGCAACTGCCTCGTTCGCTTCTTTGGATCAGCAGATCGCAAAGTGCTTTGCTGCCGTGGCATATAAGGCGAAGTGACATGTCTACTTCCATCAAGGCGGTGATGATTCGCGGTGTGCGTTGGTACCAACGTCACATTTCAGCGAACACGCCGCCTTGTTGCAAGTATTATCCGTCATGCTCGAATTACACCATTCAGGCAATCGAACGGTATGGGGCTTTCAAAGGGGGAGTGCTCGCTGTACTGCGATTGCTTCGCTGCAGGCCGTGGAGTCGCGGGGGAATAGACGACGTGCCGCAGCGTTACTCGATTTTTTACAGATTTTCGTGGTCGAAGGCTCATGAGGAGCCTCGACTGACACCATTGGCCACAACCCAAGGAGAGGCCCAACGATGATCAACCAAAACCAATTCTTCCTCGATAGCGGTTTCTGGGGGTTCTTCTACAAGATTCTGACCCCTGTCGAGTGGCTGCAGACCTGGATTCTCAAGATCGTTCATGATTTCTTCGTGCTGCTTGGCATGAACGAGGTCGGTGTCTCCTGGGTGCTCGCGGTCATCGCTCTGGTGCTGGTCGTTCAGGCATGCATCTTCCCGCTGTTCTATAAGCAGATCAAGTCGATGCGCAAGATGCAGGCGTTGGCTCCTAAGATGCAGCGCATCCAGAACAAGTACAAGGGCAAGACCGATCAGGCTTCCAAGGAAGCCATGAGTCGCGAAATGATGAAGCTCTACCAGGACAACGATGCCAATCCGGCCGGGTCCTGCCTGCCGTTGCTCATCCAGAGCCCGGTGTTCATGTCCATGTTCTATACGCTTTCGGCCATTCCGTACATCGCCAGTGGCGTGAAAAAGGAGTCGCTGGGCGCGTTTGATCAGGCTACTGCTCAGCAATTCACGCAGACCGATGTGTTTGGCATTGTCAGCGTCACCGACAATTTCAACTCCGCAGACATCGCAGGCAAAGTCGTCATCGGCGTCTTCGTGGCGCTGATGTGCTTCTGCCTGTGGTTCACGACCTACTTCAGCATGAAGCGCAACACGCCCACTGCTTCGATGAACAAGCAGGCGGAGAGCATGCAGAAGATGATGCTGTGGCTCTTCCCGGTGATGTACATCTTCTCCGGTGTCACCATGCCCTTCGCCGTGCTGGTCTATTGGTTGACGAACAACGTGTGCAACTTGGTTCGTACGTTCTGGCAGGTCATGTATTTCCCGACTCCTGGTTCCCCGGCTGCCGAGGATAAGGAAAAGCGTGATTATCGCCATGAGAATGAACGTCGCGCCAAGGCCGGTTTGCCTTCCCTCGAAGAAGAGGAACTGCAGAAGGCGAAGGAAGCGGCCGAGCGCCGTGACGCCAAGGGATATCAGCGCTTCCAGCCGCAGCGTAAGCGGAAGCGGAAGTAGTGATTCATCATATGTCGAACGTGCTCCATGTTTCACGTGAAACATGGAGCACGTTCGACACTCTACGGGTATTTACCCTGAACACGTTAGACTTGTAAATCAGTATCTGCTAGAAGGAGTATCGCATGGCACAGGATGACGAGAAGACGGTTGATCAGCTCAACGAAGAGGCTGACATCGCCGCTGATTATCTTGAAGGTCTGCTTGATATCGCCGACTATGAAGGCGATATCGAAATGGGCATCCGCAACAATCGTCCGACGGTGCAGATTGTTGCGGATGATGACACTGACATCAAGAACCTGATCGGACGTAACGGGGAAGTGGTTGATGCATTGCAGCAGCTGACTCGTCTTGCTGTTCAGCAGAAGACCGGAGAGCGCTCCCACTTGATTGTCGACGTTGATGGCTTCCTCAAGCGGAAGCGTCAGAAACTTCGTGATATCGCTCTCGATGCTGTGGATGCAGTCAAGGAATCCGGCGAGCCTGTCGATCTTAAGCCTATGAATTCCTTCGAGCGTAAGGTCGTTCATGATGTCGTGCGTGAAGAAGGTCTGAAGTCCCGTTCGCATGGTGAGGAACCGAATCGGTTTGTCACGGTATATCTTCGGAAGTCCGAAGACGATGCTGAGGACGGTACCGAAGATTACGATCAGGACACGGTCATTGCATAGTCATGGTGTCTGAATCAGACCGTGTTTTAGGCTGTGGATTTCTTGCCAAGCCGATGAGTCTGATTGTTGTTTCACGTGAAACAGAGAGAAGGAATGTCGTATGGCAGATGCCCTTAATGGTTCGCCAGTACTTGAACAGGTGCTCGGCGATGCATTGCCTCGACTCGAGCGTTTTCATGACAAGCTCGAACAGGAAGGCGAGCCGCGTGGACTGATTGGCCCTAGGGATGTCGATATTATCTGGGAGCGTCATATCCTCAATTCAGCTGCCATAGTTCCGTACGTCATGCGATCCACTGCTCAGGACAGATTCAAAACGGTGGCCGATGTCGGCAGTGGTGGTGGTTTTCCCGGCTTGGTTGCTGCCGCATGTTTGCCTGACCATCGGTTCACGCTGATTGAACCTATGGAGCGTCGTGTCGAATGGTTGAGCGAATGCGTGGAGCTCATGGAGTTGGATAACGTCACGATTGTGCGAAGCCGTTCGGATGAGGTCATCTCACAGGTTCGGAAACATGCGCTGCATCCTTTTGCGGTAGTAACCTGTCGTGCGGTAGCTCCCATGACCAAGCTATCCGGTTGGACACTGCCCCTGTTGAAACCATCGGGTCAGCTCATCGCTTTGAAGGGTCGTTCCGCTCAGGCTGAACTCGATAAAGCAAAAGATCAGATCAACCGATATGGAGGTCGCAATCCTCGCGTCGTCGAAGCAGAAGTTGGTCCAGGACTGGAATCGACACATGTGGTGATTGTGGATAAACGATAACGCTCTGCTGTACATAAATCGATGCGATGTCCTATCCTATCCAGCGCCAATGTTCGTTGATGTTGTTGTTGGCTCCCCTTGTGAGGACAGCACCGTAAAGCAAACAGCGGAGCTGTTTGCAGGTGCTGTGCGAGCTGACAGGCGAGCTGGCATACCGCGCGCGAAGCGTGTCTGTAATTGCAGAACGAGCTGGCCCGCGAAGCGGACTGAGGGGTAGTGGCTTAATAAACGACCTTACGATGAGGCATACTAGTTGCTTTCATCGAACGAGGACTGGGAGGGGATTATTAAGGATTGGAATCCATTCTGGAGCAGCTGAGTACAGGCAATCAGCAAATATGTGGATACTTAACTTATCCACATTTTGCATCGAACAAATAGTTATCCACATTTTTCGGCATGAGTTGTGGACAATACCAAAAACGTTGATAAATCAAGGGTTTTGATTGGTGTGATTTGCTATTTTCATGGTATAGCGACTGTGGTTATCCACAGTTATCCACAATAGTTTTGCACATGGTGGATAACTCAAAGACTGTCCATGCGGATAGCAAGACTTGGAACATACATATTGCAAGGAGGATTGATGGCCAAGAAGGATCATCACGAGGAAGCTATCGAAACAGCTTCTGAAACTCTTCATCGTATCTTTGAAGGGCAAGATTCGGGCCTCGGCACGCAGATGGCTGACGAAAGCTCTCGTTATGAGGCCCTTCAGAACGCCACATTCCCCAAGCCGAAGCGTACCCGTCTGATAGCAGTCGCTAATCAGAAGGGGGGAGTGGGCAAGACCACGTCGACAGTCAACCTTGCTGCTGCACTGGCGAAATATGGCGCTCAAGTATTGGTCATCGATATGGATCCCCAGGGCAACGCTTCCACGGCATTGGGCGTACCCCATGCTTCAGGAGATCCCTCGACTTACGATGTTCTTGAAGGACGCAAGCCGATTCAAGATGTGCTGAGCGTCTGCCCTGATTTCCCCAATCTGGATGTGGTACCTGCATCCATCGATTTGAGCGGTGCCGAATTGGAAGTCGCCGATCTGCCGAACCGTAATACTTTGCTGAAGGAAGCGCTAGACCTGTATCTACGCCAGTCGGATAAGCACTATGATTACGTGTTCATCGACTGCCCGCCTAGCCTGGGCCTGCTGGTGATCAATGCGATGTGCGCGGTCACAGAAATGCTGATTCCTATCCAAGCGGAATACTATGCACTTGAAGGTCTCGGACAGTTGATCAATACCATCGGATTGGTTCAGGATCATTTCAATCCCGTACTGCTGGTATCCACCATGCTGGTCACCATGTTCGATCGACGCACGTTGCTGAGTAGGGAAGTGTTCAACGAAGTCAAGGGCCACTATCCCAATATCGTTCTGGACACCACAATTCCACGATCGGTGAAGATTTCCGAAGCGCCAAGTTTCTCACAATCCGTGATTGCCTATGACCCCCGTGGTCTTGGGGCCATCGCCTATAGCGAAGCGGCATTGGAAATCGCTGGACGCTCCCAGCATGTACTTGACGCGATTGATGCGAGGAGGAAGTAATGGCATCGAAATCACGACTGGGCAAAGGTCTCGGCGCTCTATTTCCTGATCTCCCGGGGGAGGACTCTGCCGAGCACACCAAGAAGGATACCGAGAAGAAGGTGAATCCGGAAGAAGCCGCCAAGAAGGTCGCCGAAACCAAGTCGGCTTCCAAGGTGCTAGCATCTGCTGCCACCCCGGCTGCAATCAAGGGCAAGCCGTCAACCAATGTGAAAAAGAACATGGCGAAACGTGCCGCCATGCCAGCGTTGGATGATATCGCCCACCCGAGCGACTTGTTCTTTGGTGCTGATAAGCCGCAGCCGCAGCTGAGCGGGGTTGAATCAACCTCGCTGTCCGGAACTGCGAGCAAGCATGTTTCACGTGAAACATCTGCTGCAGCAGCAGTTAGTTCCGCCAAGAACAATGCTGATACGGCAAAGGGCAAGAGCGGCGACGAGGAGAAGCCGGAGCTGAAGCCTGTGGAGGGCGGCTACCTCGCTGAGCTCAAGCTCAGCGAAATCGGTCCGAATGCCCACCAGCCTCGTACCATCTTTGATGAGGACGATCTGAACGAACTGGCCGCTTCTATCAAGGAAGTCGGCATTTTGCAGCCGATTGTGGTGCGCAAGCGTCCGGCCTCTCAGATTGCCGAGGCGAAGCAGCACCATGAGCCGCACGATGGCGATGCCGCTGCCAATCCATTCGCCGGCCATTTGGATAGCCCCTATGAGTTGATTATGGGTGAGCGGCGTTGGCGCGCCTCCCAGCTCGCTGGGCTGGAGACCATTCCGGCAATCGTCAAGACCACAGCGGACGACGATATGCTCCGCGATGCGTTGCTGGAAAACCTGCATCGCGTGGCGCTGAACCCTCTCGAAGAGGCTGCCGCATACCAGCAGATGATCGACGAGTTCGGTCTGACTCAGGCGCAGCTGTCGAAATCGGTGTCGAAGTCCCGTCCGCAGATTGCCAATATGCTCCGATTGCTCAACCTGCCTGCCACCGTGCAGAAGAAGGTTGCGGCCGGCGTATTGTCTTCTGGACATGCGCGAGCATTGCTGGGATTGACTGATCCCGAAGAGATGGACAAGCTGGCGTCGCGCATCATTGCCGAAGGATTGTCGGTGCGCAGCACTGAGGAGATCGTCGCGATGAAGATCGCCTCGGGTGAGCAGCCGAAGAAACCGAAGAAGTCGAAGACCAATCCATGGCTGGGATCGGCTGTCCAGCAGAGTCTGGAGAACCATTTCGACACGAAAGTATCCATCAAGGGCACGCAGCAGCATGGACGCATCGAGATTGTGTTCTCCTCGCCGGAGGACATGGATCGCATCCTCAATCTCCTGGTGCCCGAGCAGTCCAAAGCTGACGGTTCCAAGTGGGTGTGATATTGCGTGTCGTGCAGTGCAGAGCGTTAATCTGAAATAGTCGGCAGAGCGCCGATTGAGCTCGATTCTACCAATCGCACAAGGGGCTGCCTTGTTCACGTTGCGAGGCAGCCCCTTATCTCGCATTCAATTTACTATAGATTCATATACCAATATTTTGTACAACGATTTTTTCACTAGTTCTCACTTGGTTCTCACTTGGTTCCCACTATTTCTCACCAATACAAACCCTGAAGTATTTTTGAGCCCAATGGTGACGGGTGTCGAATGGATTCCACTGCTGGGTTGCCGGTAAAGGCTTCGATGACTTTGCTGTGTGCAGAGCGATCGGATGCAGGGAAGCAGGGGGAAGATGCGCCCTCCGCACCGGAAAATTCGTTCATTACTATTCCTGCGAATGGATGCTTGCTGGTACCGGCATGGTCGTTTGCTGTGATTGGAGTGCCGACTGACACTGATCTGTGAGCGGCGATCATTTGGAGGTTCGAGACTGCTTGTTATTGCGGCGAGGTATCCTATGCATAGCATAGAGAGAAGCGGGTGCGGTGGTGGCCCGATGAAGGCAGATGATGATGGGATTTACGGGCAACGTGTCGGGGCGGCACATCAAGAATCGTGACAACAGCGCGGCACTGGTCAGGAACACATCAGTCGGCGTGGTAGGCCTGATGCTGGTACTGGCCATTGGGGCCGGAACGATGAATATGAACAACGTCACGGCCGAGGCGGAGGATGCCTCCATTCCCATGGTTGTGGATAAGCCGGCGAAGGCCGTCCCGCTTCCTGCGTCCGTAGCCAAGACGAACGCGCCGGCTCCCAATGCCAAGATTATCGCGGAACGTGAGGCACAGGCGAAGGCCGCCGAGGAAGCCAAGAAGCAAGCTGAAGCGGCAAAACTTCAAGAGGAACAGGCAAGGCAACAAGCCGAGCAGGCTAAGTTGCAGGCTAAGTTGCAGGCTGAACAGGCAGCCAACAACGCCGCTTGGATGAATCCGACCGGCTCTCAACCGAATCTTGCCGATTATCCGAATCTCAGCGTCCACGTCAGCCTTGCCGAACAGCAAGTGCACGTGATGAGCAACGGTCAAGACATCTATGTGATGAAGGCCAGCACCGGTGTGGATGATGCCACGCCGCACGGGCGGTATTACATCAATGGTCTGCGGGGTGATTCATTCTACAATCCGAACGAGCAGATGGGTGCGCGCGACTGGGTCGGATTCATCGGCGGCACTTACCTGTTCCACAGTGTGCCGACGGACGCCAACGGCAACTGGATCGTTTCCGAAGCCGAGAAGCTCGGACAGCCTGCGTCCCACGGATGTGTGCGCCTCACTGTAGCCGATGCGGCGTGGTTCCGCCAGCAAATCCCGACTGGCACCCCCATCGACATCGGCTGAGAGGCGGTCGCATCGGCTGACGCCTGATTGCGATGCCTGTATGTGGCTATATGGCGTTCAGTAACTGTTAAGGATCCTTGAATAGCAATACGGGCACAGCGGTTTGTCGGGATCATTGTAAGCGTAGCCTCGAATGCAGCTTTCATGAAAAAGACTATTGCACTCATCGCATAGCACGCCTTCGCCGTATTCAATCGGCTGATTGCAGTACGGGCATTTGCTCAGTCCCTTTGTGCTATATGAATATCGGATCCGTCCATTGGTCGACACAATCACATGTGGGCCGCTTCTACGGAGAGGGCCGCTTCCACCGGAAGAGCTCCCACTGGAAGAGCTCCCACTGGAAGAGCTTCCACTGGAGGAGCTTCCACTAGAGGAGCCATACTTCAGATTCTCTCTGAACTCTTTATACTGCTTGCTCATTAAAGCCGGAATCAGCAGATTAAACACCGCGGCGAGGCTGAACATCAGCATTATCCAAAACGAATGGACAAAGAACCCATATACCGCACCAATAAGCAGGACAAGACTGACTATCACCCTCAGTATGATTTTCATACTTCCATAGTAGCCCTGTAATCATTGTGCCGATTTCGCTTGTTCGGACGTATATCGACCTTTCGCAACCCCTAATACGGTTCGATGTTTTGCGTAAGAATGCTGATGGCATAATTACGGCGTAGCATCTATCAGCGTATTGCGGCTGAAACTCATCGTAGAAGTCGTTATTGTGCTTTCCTGGGGTGTTTCCGGGGGGTATTATTGAAAAAAATGCGATTTATACCCCCGGAAAACACGTTTAACCAAGACTGTACATGCAGAAGAGGAATATGCCATGGCGTTATACCCGCGCGAACGATACTTGGAGCGACTCCGTCCTTTCTATGATGATGCTGGGTTAATAAAGGTGATCACAGGCATTCGCAGATGCGGCAAATCATCGTTGATGGCATGCGTCGCAGATGAGCTTAGGAATCGCGGTGTTGACGGGCGGAATATCATTATGCTGAATCTGGATAGTAGGGAACTCCGCAAAGTAACCACCGCGGATCAGCTTGATGCGGCCATCGAATCGCGGATTCCTGATGAAGGATTCGTCTACCTTTTCATTGACGAAGTACAGAACGTCAGTGGTTTCGAGAACGTAGTCAACGCTTATCGTGAGGACGGTCGGTTTTCTATCTTTATAACCGGGTCGAATTCTTATCTGTTGTCTGGCGAATTGGCAACCAAACTTACCGGGCGATACGTAGAGCTGGAGATGTATACCCTCTCGTATGGCGAATATCTTGGTATGAAAAGCTTCATTGGGATTTCAAGTAATGCTGACATGCTGTCATTTAACGATTACCTCACCTATGGCGGGTTTCCAAAGGCGCTGGAATACAGCGATCCTGATGCAAAGGCCATGTATGTTCAGGATGTGATTCAGCAGATTTTTGACAAAGACATCACTGCCCGTAGCCGCATCTCGAATCGGGATTCATTCAACCGTGTGCAAACGTATCTAATCAACAACTATGCGTCTCCCACAAATCTGACCCGCATTGCTCAGTATCTGCAGCACAGCGAGCACGTGATTATAAAACGAGAAACTCTTGCCAAGTATGTGCGTATGCTCGAAAACGCAAAGGTCATATACAAATGTCCTCGCTTTGATCTGAAATCACGCAGATCATTACGCGGTGGTGAGAAGTACTATATTGCTGATCCAGGCGTATATTTTGCGCGCAACATCGATGTAAGACTGAGCTATGGGCCGGCTTTGGAGAATGCATTGTATTTGCATCTGCGTGCTAAGGGGTATGAGGTTAGCGTTGGGCGCATCGGTAAGCTGGAGTGTGATTTCATCGTTCGCAAACGTGGACGATATGCATATATTCAAGTTTCAATGAGTGTTCTTGACCCATCGGTCGAAGAGCGTGAGTATCGACCGTTTACGTTCATACGTGATGGTTTCCCGCAGTATTTGTTCACTCTTGACCAGCTTCCCTTGCAACGTGATGGTGTACGCCATCACAACCTCATGGATTTCTTGGCCAATGATGGGGATATCGAATTTGAATGATTCCACTGATCTGATACGCCGACGTTCGAATACTAGGTCAGTGGTTGCGGCCTTTCAAACATAGTGGACAAGAGACATTCGGAACTTCAGCTCCCGGACGGCTGTACGTCCGGGAGCTCTGCGCATCTGCTAGTCGCTAATCGTTCAGGTAGGCCTGCGCATCAAGCGCGGCGCGGCATCCCATGCCGGCGGCGCTGATGGCCTGGCGATAGACGCGATCCACGCAGTCACCGGCGGCGAAGATTCCCACGGCGCTGGTGCGGGTGCTGGCACCATCGACCGTAATGTATCCATCGGTGTCACGAGTCACCACATCTGCGGCGAAATCGGTGGCCGGCGTATGTCCGATAGCGACGAACACTGCGGCGGTCTCCAGTTCGCTTTCCTCACCAGTGACGGTGTTCTTCAGCGATACGCTACTGACATTGACCTGCGGCTTGGGCGTAAGCGCCAAACCGCCGAGGTTCAGCGCCGGTGCTGCAGGAGCCGCAGCCGGCGCAGTCTCGGTACCATGAACTTCAGTCACTACGGTATTGGTCAGCAGACGCAGCTTCGGGTTCTCCTTGGCGCGGTCGACCATGATTTGCGAGGCGCGGAACTCGTCGCGACGGTGAATCAGGGTGACTGATGAGCCGAAGCGCGTCAGGAACAGCGCCTCTTCGAATGCGGAGTCACCGCCGCCGACCACGACAATAGGCTTGTCACGGAAGAAGAAACCATCGCAGGTGGCGCAATAGGATACGCCGTGACCGCTCAGCTCCTGCTCGCCCGGAACGCCGAGCTTACGGAAATTGGATCCGGTGGCGATGATCACGGCTTCGGTCTGCAGTACATCGCCGTCGGACAGGTTGAGGCGATAGCTGGGGCGTGCAGAGTCCTGGCCATCGGTGGCTGGCTCGACGGCTTCGATGGCCAGGACATCGTCGGCGATGAACTCGGTGCCGAAGCGCTTGGCCTGAGCACGCATGTTGTCCATCAGCTCGGGCCCCATGATGCCTTTCGGGAAGCCGGGGAAATTCTCGACTTCCGTGGTGTTCACCAACTGTCCGCCGGGAGTCAGCGCGCCGGTGACCATCACCGGATCCAGACCGGCGCGTCCCAGATAGATGGCCGCGGTATATCCGGCCGGACCCGATCCGACGATAACGACCTTGTGCTGCATGTGCCACCCCTTGTTCCGTATGAATGCTCGATTCGTATTCGTTACTCCAGAATCTCCATCATAGGGGTGGCTAGCGCCCATTTGCGCCATTCAGCTGCAAGCTGTAGCAGAACATGGAGGGAGCCCATGCCTCCCTCTGATGGGACGCACATCCTCTCTGAGCGTAAGAGTTTATGGCTCCCTCTGATGAGGGAGCTCCCGGCGGCAGCCGGGTGAGGGAGAGAAGCCCGCAGGCGCAAGCCTGCGACATAAGCACAGTATCGGCCGAAGGCCGATGCCACCGCCCAACCAAGCATTGCAAGACCGCTCTTATGCAATTCGTTGGCGTACCACCTGATCTATCCGTGTGCATACTTCAAGGAACAAGCGATCCACTTCAAGGTTCGAGAATCTGATGACCATCAGGCCTTCATGTTCCAGTTCCTGTGTACGTTGCAGATCCTCGATCTGTTGCTGCTGTTCGTAATGGCCACCGCCGTCAAGTTCGACCACAAGCCGTGCTTTGGCGCAGTAGAAGTCGACGATGAACCGTCCAATAGGTTTCTGTCTTTGCCAACGTATTGGATACGTTTTCAGATATTCGTGCCAGAGTTTGCGCTCCCATGGAGTCATGTTGCGTCTGAGCATCCGCGCCCTTGCGGTATTGGCCCGATCATAATCCTTCATGTATCGAGGATACGCTGGATTTGTGGGAATGGGAATGGAATCGGCCTTCGGCCGATGCTGTGTTGTATGCCGCAGGCTCGTGCCTGCGGGCTTCTCTCCCTCACCCGGCTACGCCGGGAGCTCCCTCATCAGAGGGAGCCCAAAACTCCTCCACCCGGAGAACCTATACGTCCCAGCAGAGGGAGCCGCAAACTCTTCCACTCAGAGAGCCTGTACGTCCCTTCAGAGGGAGGCGCGAACATATACACACCTTCTCGTCAGAGGGGCTGCGGGCTTTTACTTTGGGTTAGAAGACTTCGATCTTGACGATATAGAGCTGGTTCTGGGGGAGGCTGTCCATCGGGACCCACAGCATCAGATCCTGTGTGGTGATGGACTTGGTGAACTTCACTTCGGTGGTGCCACCCTCGGCGAACGTGAACGAGGCCATCTCGGTGCCGTCCGCCGGGTTGCCGGTGGTGTTGGCGCGGATGTAGCCCTTGCCACCCGAACTGCGGATCGTGATGATCATACGGGACACATCGTGCGGCTGGTCGAGGTGCAACGTGTAGCCGTAACCGGACTGGCCGCCGGGGTTGGATACGAAGTTCGCGTTGGCGATGGCGTACGCGGTGGTGTTGTTCACGTGCGGCTTTGGCACGGAGCTGACCGAGCGATCCTCCACGACCTTCTTCACAGTGGACTTCTTCTCCGTGGACTTCTGCTCAGAAGACTGGTTCCCGGAGGACGCGGACGATGAATCGGACGAATTCGATGAGGAATCCGACGATGAAGAGCCGGTGGCGGAGTCGGAATTGCCGTTGCTGGCCGAATCGGAGGAACCAGCCGATGAGGAGTCCGACGACGATCCCGGGGTGGAATTGCCGAACGGCACTTCGTTCATGTTCACATCCGGCCAAGCGTCCTTGGAAGACGATTTCGTATCAGTGGCATCGGCGGGATCGTTGCCACTGGCCTGGAAAGCGCTCCATGCCCAGAAGCCGGCTGCGACCACCACGACCAGCGCCACGACCAGCGCCACAACCTTCGTCGTGAGGCTGCCGAACAGGTTCTCGTCCGGCAGCTTGTCATCCTCCGCGCTGGACTTGACAGGCGGGTTCTTGGGGTCATAACTCGGCGGAATGGCAGCCACCTCGGCGATACGGGCCTGCTCCTCTTCCAGCGCGCGCAGCGATTCCTCGCCGGGCTGGATCTCACGTCCGCCGCCATCGTAGATCGGGATACGGCTGGTAGTCTCCCCGGTGGCATCGATTGGCACGGTCGGATGCGAATTACCGGCAAACGTGCCGTTGGCCGGCGTATTGAAATCGTTGAACCAGTCGGCTGTGTCATCGCCGGAAAAGTTTTCCGCGTTCCATGCATCGGAGAACTTGAAGTCGAAGAGACGACGTCCTTGGGCATCCATGCCATCGGTGCCCGCGGCGGAAATCATCGGTCCTGCCTGCGAGATGGCCATCTCGGGCAGCTGCTTGCTGGTAATCAGCGAATCGGGAATCTCGGCAAGGTTCGGTTTGCCTTCGAGATCGCGGAACTGGGTACGCACAATGGAGCATTCGCCGGCAGTGATCGGCAGATCGATATCCGATTCGGCGAGGTCCTTCACCGGCTTCCATTCGCCCAGCAACGCATCGAGTTCGGCCAGTGAAGCCATCGGCAACGCCAAGGCATCCTCGTCGAACAATTCCAGCCCGCGCTTGCAGATCACCTGGAATTCGCCCGGAGTATCCGCAGGCAACGCGGAAAGATGGAATTCAGGCTGCTTGCGGCTGCGCTGACCGGTCAGCATCGAATACAGCAATGCCGCCAGCTGACGAACGGCATGACGCTCGGAGCCGTCATGCTCAAGCGTGTTGCCCGATGTGTCGGCCAGCAGCGGAGCGAACGGAGCGTCGGTGATCTCCACGCCATTGCCGGTGATGCGGACGGTGTCGGTGTTGACCACGATATTGCTGGTCACGCCGAAGAGCATCGGGCGAAGCACTTCGGACAGCTCGCCGATGATGGAGCGCATCGCCTGATAGCTCAGTGGAGAAGACGCCTTGGTGGCCAGATAATCGCTCAGTGACCGGCCGTCGTCTACCGGCGTGATGACCAGCAGCACATCCCCCTGACGGCGGTATTTGAGCACAGATACGAAATTCTTGGGGTGCGTGGCGGTGATGGTGCCTGCAATCTCGTTGATCATCGTGAGATGGTCACGATTGGAGACCAGATATAGCTGGCAGTCCTTGGCCAGAATACGGTCGTTGGCCTTCCATGCTTCAATGCCCGGTGCTTCGCGCAACAATGACACCAATGTATATCGATTGAGAATGGTATCGCCCAGTTGCGGTTTCATATGCTTGTCCGACTCCATACGATTGTGGCTTGGAATTGTCTTTGACATTCTATCCGTGGGGATGGCCTTGGCGGCGTCCTCCTCAGGGGTGATTTCAGGGGATGGTTCGCTGGGTGAAACAGGCTCTGCGGGACCGTCCGGATTCCCGCTCGGGGTGCCGTCGGAACCGCTGTCTGGCCCCTCGTCCGGACCGGTATCAGGGTCGGTGCCGGAACCGCCGGTTGCTGCGGTGGCATCTTCCGCGGCTGCGCCTTTCACGGCGGTATCGCCTGCCGCAGTCGCAGGGGAAGGAATGAAGGGGACTACGCGGGCGACTTTGGCGAGCACCGGTCCGGCGATCGCCCTTAGCTCAGCTGTGCGCAACAGCCACAGAACCGTCACATATACGACCGCTAACACGATGGTGAGCACTATGCAGATGCCCAGTGCGGAAAGCCAGCTTATATGGCCGCCGCCGGATTGCCCGGCGATGTGCCCTGCAGATTGTGCCCCGGCTGCATCAGTGGCGGCCACTGCAGCGTCACGTCTGCCGAATCCGCCATCCATATGCTTCGCCGGCTGGATGTCGGCCCTGAACAACGCCACCACCGGTGACTTGAGCAGCCACACCACCACGCCGGCCACTACAGCTGCCGCAATCGCCTTGCCATAGGCTACGGCCACCGTCTTCAATCCAAGATGGCCGTCGAACTTGCGCCTCAGCATCATCAGCGTTGGCGGCAACGCCACAATAGAACCGATCGGGGCGGCGCAGGCGATGCCTACGACCCACCACTGCGGCGGCAGCACCATCATGCCGCCCACCATCAGCGCGATGACGAATGCGTAGTCGATGAGATTGCACAGGAAGGGGTGCAGACCGTCCTCGAACGCATAGAACGTGCGTTGAATGAGCAGGAAGCCGGAGACCAGCGGGATGCCGAAGCTCAGCGGAATCAGCGCATAGGAAATCAGCATCGTCTCATTCATCGACACGGACGGCAGCAGCGCGCGGATGATCGGCTCGGGAAACACGATCATCGCCGCGGCGAAGAACATGATCACCAGCCCCACATTGTTCAGCGCGCTGCTCAGATCATTGCGGGCTTCACTCAGATCATGGTCGGCGATGGATCGGGAGATTTTCGGGAACATCGCTGTGGAAACGGACACGGCGATGAGCGAGTACGGCAGAATGAACAGCGTGTACGCGTTCTGATAGGTGGCGTTGCCCGCGATGTCGAACAGACTGGCACCGGTGAGCTCCTGCGCCCGCAATGGCGCCAGCGTGGCGATACGTGTCTGGATGATCGTGGCGATTTCGGTGATGACCACCACGCCCAGCGAGCCCAAGGCCACCGGTCCCATAGCCTTCAGACCGAATCCGGACAGTCCGAACTGAGGTCGGTATCTGAACCCCAGTTTCACTAACGGTAGAAACAGGACCAACGCCTGGAAGGCCACGCCCAGCGTCCAGGTGCCGGCCGTCAGCGCTATCTTGCCCGGGTCCCAGAAGTCCAGCGGCTGCTCGTTGGCCTTGCCGAACAGCAGGATGAACGCGGTGAAACCGGCGCAGCTGATGATGTTCGCTCCGGTGGAACTCCACGCATAGGCGGTGAAATGGTCCTTGGCGGCGAGAATCTGCCCCAGCACGGTATAGAGGCCGTAGAAGAAGATCTGCGGCATGCACCAGAGCGTGAAGGCGGTGGTCAGCGCGATCATCTGATCATTGTCGCCGCCCACATACAGTCGGGTCAGCAGCGGCGATGCGGCGCCCATAAGCACCGTGACCGACAGCAGGATTACGATGGCCAGCGTGATCAGACGATTCAGGCGGGCCTCGGCGTCCTTCTCCTTGAGCGTGCGCACGATCTGCGGAACTAGCACCGCATTGAAGATGCCGCCGGTTACCAGCGTGAAAATAGCCTGCGGAATCATCGAACCGGCCTGATATGCGTTCGCGGCCAGACCGGTGGTGCCCATTGCCGCGGCCAGCAGGATTGTACGAATCTGACCGGTCACACGGGAGGCCGCGGTACCGGATGCCATGATCAGGGAATTACGGCCTACGGTAGAACTCATTCGTCGGGATCCTTCTTACGGTTGAACTGGCGCCACAAACCCACGACGCCGAGCAGCACCGCGAAGCCGATGATGATGAAGCCGCTCGCATCGCTGATGCGTAGCACGCTGGTGATCGGCGTGTTCTGTACATTGCCGAACGCAGTGCCGCTGCGGTCCGTCAGCGAGACATGTGCGGTGGTGGAACCTGACGTGGAGACGCGGATCGTGAACGCCACCTGTGCTTCGCTGTGTGCGGGAATCACCAGGCTAGTCGTGCGCGAGGTGACGATCTGCATGGAATCGGTGATGGAATTGACGTTGATGCTGACCGCGTATGGCAGCGCGTTGCTGACGGTGATTGGCATCTTCGCGGATTCGCTGAACACCGATACCGATTCGGACGGCGTGATGCTCACGCTGTTGAGCAGGGTGCTGGCCATGTTCATCGCGGCGTCGGCCATGCGCTGGTGGGCGTCCGAAGGTTCCGCTCCGGTGAGCGCGCGTAGGGCCATATCGTCGTGGACCGCAAGCAGGTCGGCCATCCATTGCGTCGGGTCGTTGTCGTGATTCGCCGTGCTGTTGGCGTCACGTCGGGCAAGCGCCTGCGGATCCAACGACGAGAGGTCTGTGGCGTTCACGCTGTCTTCCAGGATGGAGTCGCCCAGTCGCAGTATGTGCTGCCGGCTGGTGATCAGCTGGTCGAGTATCGTGCGCGTGGCGGACATGTCCGGTGTGCCATCGCCCTGGTTCACCGAATCGCTCACGTCATACGGGTCCGCTGCGGCCATGGCGTCAAGGCCGGTGAGATTGAGCCAGGATGCGCCTTCGAGCGCGCTCATCACCTGATTCACCCAGCCCGACGTGCTGTCCCTGTTGAAGGTCATGAGCAGGTGGCGCGAGGTGTACGGCTGTTCCATCTGATAGAACGCGCTCTGCGCCATCAGACGGGCGAGGCGGCCGGCGTCGCTGGTTTCTGCAGCAGCCGCCTCGCTGGTGGCACGGCCCTGGGCCAGCGTGCTCAGTTCGGATTGGGCTTTGAGCACGGTCACATCCCCGGCTGACGTGTTCACCACATACGTGCCGGTGTGCACGGTATCGGTCTGTTCGTTGTCGAACGAAGCGTTGGCTATGACTGTGGTATAGCCCTGCGCACGCGCCTTGGTCAGCGCGTCCATGCTCCAATCCGCAGCGCCCTGCCAGGCATATGCAGTGGGCGCGGCTGCGGTTTTGGCGGCCACTGCATACTGCGTCTGCGCGGTTTTCGCCGACCACTGATTATCCGCTATGCCGGCGTTGCCGTATGAGGCGGGATCGTTGATCGCGGCATAGGACGTGATATCGAAGTCGGCGGGCTGCATGACGCCCGCCACGGTGCCGGTGCCGCCGGACTGTTGCACGTATACCGGGTCGGCTACGAGCTGCAGCGCGGGATGCTTGGCGGCCGTCTGCTCAAGCGTGCGAGTCGCCGCAAGGCTCTGCGCATTGATCGCCAATGGCGTGCCGCCTGAGGTTGCCGCCGTGCCGGTGCCGCCATTGAAACTGTCAGAGGAACCTGAATCTTCCGCGGAACCGCTTGTGGAGGAACCGCTCGAGGAACCGTTGCTGTTACCGGATGATGAGCCCGCATCCGTGTCGCTGCTGCCGGTGCCGGTATTGTTCGCGTCGTCGTCGGTATCTTTTTCGCTGCCGTTCGCGGACGCAGGAGCGTCGGTTTCTTCGATGATATTGGTGATGGCCTGATCGTTGGTCTGCCAATCGCCCGAGGTCAGCGGCATCGCCACGGTGAGGTTCATCGCCGGGGTCTGTGCGGTGCTCAAGCCGTCCGTGGAGCGGGTCAGGAAACTGTGGAGCTCGGCCTGGGCGTCGCCGGCGACATAGACGAGCTGCAGCGGTTTCGGTCCCCAGCTGCGCAGCAAGGACAGTGTCTGGTTGTCCGCTGGAACATTGAACGACACGGTGCTGCTGCCGCCAGCCTTGATGGATGGGACATCGACTGAATCGAGCAGGTTGGGCGTGGGAATATGGGTGCCGTTTTCCGCCCACGACTGCATATCCGACCGTGAAGCGAACGTGAACAGGGCATTGATGGTCGCGGTCAGGCTGCCGGCGGGAACGTCGCTGTCGCTATGATTCGCGACCACCACTTGCATGTGGAATCCGGAGGATGCGCTGACCACCGGTGTGCTTTGCGCGATGGTCAGTGTGTTGGCCTGCTGCCGGGCCGAGGATTGGTCCGATTGCGACGCCGAAGCGTCACCTGTGGCGTCATCGGCCCATGCGACCGGCGTAAACAGCATCGCTCCGACTGCAATGAGAGCAGCGAGGGCACGTGCACATCGTCCGCCGTGATGCGTACGGCGTTGCATTGCGGGTAGGTTCACTCGTTTGCCTGCCTGTTCTTCTTCTTGGCATACAGCCACGCGATTTTCCGCTCGTTCGGGTAGCTCAATACATCATCCAGATCATCGAAGCGCACCCAGATGGCGTCCTCCGCCTCGTGGTCCGGATCGCCTTCCACCGTCAGTTCGCCGCCGGTCTGACGCAACGCGAAATGGTGCACCAGCTTGTGCACGCGCTGGGTGGTGCCGGTGAACCAGTAATCGATGGTGGCTATCGAATCGATGACCTCGCCCAGAATGCCGGTCTCCTCATGCACTTCGCGTACGGCGGTCTGCTGCGGAGTCTCGCCTTTTTCGATATGCCCCTTGGGCAGACACCATTCCAGATGTCCGGAACGCGAATGGCGGGCGATGATCGCCACGCGATTCTGGTCGTCGAAAATCAGTCCGCCTGCCGAATATTCACGCACCACCGGCAGCTCCTGCGCATCCAAGGACGCGAATGTGGTGGGGCCTTCCGATGTACGGCGTTGCGGCATGATGGCCGGCGTCGGGCCTGAACTGGCAACGGCGACGGTTGATGCCGCCAGTTCAGTTGCAGGCGCTGCAGCCGGTGCCGGTGCGGCAGGTGCGACGGTCGCGGTATGGTTCGTGCGATTCGATCCGACTTTGCCCAAAGTCGCTGCTGCGATGGCACGCATGGCGGCCGCCGCCGAAAGCGGGGCGGACGCCGGCGTCTTGGGCCCTGATGCTGTTGTAGCTGACGCATCTGATGCGGCAGTAGGCTTTGCCGCAGCCTCAACCGTGTCCCCGGCTACGGTGGTGTCCACGACTGCTGCCGAGACGGCTGCGGCATTGGCGGCGACAGTCTCGGCTTCGGCGGCGATGCCCTCGGTTTGACCGATTATCGTCCCATTCGCCGTGGCGATGGTCACCGTGGCGCGCATGCCGAACACCATGGCGGGAGTAGGCATTGCGGGCTTTGATTCCGGTTTGCGATCCACCGGCAGCGGATGTGGTTTCGGCTGCGGCTTCGGCGGCGGAACCGGGCGCGGTGCGGCCGCAGCGGACTGAGGCTGGCTGACAGCCGTCGCCATATGCGATTCATGTGCGGCATGTGAACCACTGGAGTCCACAGTCTGATCATCCTGACCATCACCGGTGTGCGACTGATCGGCATTCGCGGTCGCAGCCCGGTGGATAATCGCGGCGATCATTGCCGGACTGATCGGAGCGCGGGCGTCATCATCGGATGCATCGGCATCCACAGCGGCTCCGTCAGCACTGTGCCAGTCTGCCTCAATACCGTCCAAATCGGCGGAATTCCGCGGAGTCTGCGAGGAATACAGCAGTTGGTCTTGGGTATGGTTGCCCGCATCACTGGGTGTTTGCCCAAGCATGTGGGCAAGGTCGGCGGGCGTAATCATGCTTTCCACCATACTCAATCCCGTGTGCAGGTGGGGTAACGGTATGCTGGGAGGGCAGAAAAATGTCACATAGGGGAAGGTGCCCATTGGATTTTGAAGTGTGGCCCGAGGCGATCGAACTTGGCCGAATGTTCAAGGAGCAGGGCTATGAGCTGGCACTGGTCGGCGGTCCAGTCAGGGACCTGCTGCTGCACCGGCGCAGCCACGACCTCGACTTCTGCTCTTCGGCGCGGCCCGAGCAGTTCGAGCCGATTCTGCGCCGGTGGGGACATGACGGCTTCTGGGATATGGGCCGCAAATTCGGCACGCTGGGCGCCATGCGCAGACGAGCCGATGGCACCGAAGTCAAAGTCGAGGTGACCACCTACCGTTCGGACACCTACGACCCGGATTCGCGCAAGCCGGAAGTCAACTATGGCGACACCCTTGAGGGTGATCTGTCCCGTCGTGACTTCACCGTCAACGCGATGGCGCTGCGCGTGCCCGATCTGGAATTCGTCGACCCGTTCGGCGGTGCCAACGATCTGGCCAAAGGGGTATTGCGCACGCCGGTCGATCCCCGGCAGTCATTCGACGACGATCCGCTGCGCATGATGCGCGCCGTGCGGTTCGTGGCCCAGCTGGGCTTCTCCATCGCTCCGGACGCGGCCGAGGCGATCACCTCGATGCGCGACCGCATCGGCATCGTCTCGGCCGAGCGCGTGCGCGACGAGCTGACCAAGCTGCTGCTCTCCGATCGTCCGCGCGCGGGTCTTGAGGCGCTGGTGGATTCCGGGCTGGCGGACATCGTATTCCCGGAGATTCCGGCGTTGCAGCTGCAGATCGACGAACATCATCGTCATAAGGATGTGTTCGAACACACGATGATGGTTCTGGAGCGCGCGATTGCGTTGGAGACCGGCCCGGACGGCCCGGTGCCTGCTCCCGACCTGACGCTGCGTCTTGCCGCCGTCATGCATGACATCGGCAAGCCGAAGACCCGCAAGTTCGAGCCCGGCGGCAAAGTGAGCTTCCACCACCATGACGCGGTGGGGGCCAAGATGACCCGCAAGCGCCTCAAGGCGTTGCGCTTCGACCATCATCTGGTGGAGGACGTCTCCGAACTGGTGAACCTGCATCTGCGCTTCCATGGGTATGTGGATGAGCCGTGGACCGATTCCGCGGTGCGGCGCTATGTCAAGGACGCCGGACACCTGTACGAGAGGCTCAACCGTTTGACGCGCGCGGATGCCACGACGCAGAACAAGCGCAAGGCGCAGATTTTCGCGCATGCGATGGATGAGATGGAAGAGCGTGTGCGCGAGCTCAAGAAGAAGGAAGATTTCGACGCGATCCGTCCCGATGTGGACGGCAACGAAATCATGGCCCTGCTAGGCCTCGAGCCCGGACCGATGATCGGCCGCGCCTACAAGCACATGCTCGAATACCGCCTTGACAACGGTCCGGTCGAGCATGACGTGGCCGTGGCCGAGCTCAAGCGCTGGTACGCCGAACTGCAGCAATAAGCGTCCGCTGTTGTGCTTCTCTCCCTCACCCGGCTGTCGCCGGGAGCTCCCTCGTCAGAGAGAGCCAAGGCATAGCTGCTACTGCTGATCCGTGTTGGCGGGCTTGACGTCGGCGGGGAGGTCGGTCATCTTATCGGCGGCCTGGCAGCCTTGGATGTCGGTGATTTCCTTGCCTTGCTGCGGGGATTGTTTCTCGTCGTTCAAATCGCTGAACGTGGCGCCGAGCACCACATCGACGAGCTGATCGTCGCGCTGGATCATCACCATCGTGGCGTCAGTGAAGTTGCCGGCCACCGTATACGCCTGATTGATGGCGTTCTTGCCGAAGTACACCGTAGTGCGTTCCACGCTGGTGGAGGAGAAGTTGCCTGCCTCCTGCATGGCGAATCCGCGCTTGGCCAACGCCTTGCTCACCGCCGAGGCGAACTGCACATGGGATGTGCCGTTGAGCACGCGCACATTGACGGAACCGTTGGGCACATACGTGGCCTTGCCGCTGTCATTCTTCACTGCACAGGGGGCCGGATTGCCAAAGTTCGGTTCGGCGAGCGGCGTGGCTACCAGTCCCAGTCCGCCCACGTGGAAATTGAACAGCAGCGCAACCACCAAGGTGGCCGCCACAATCACGCCGGTGATGGAGAATACGACGGTTTGACGGTGGCGCACATAGCGCTTGCGGGCCTGACGTTCGTCAATCTGTTGCGGCATCGTGGGACTTCCTTCACTTACGAATGGCTTGTTGCTACCTTAGCGTCACTGGGTGACGCCGATTATCGGCATCACAGGGGCTTTGGCCCGGATGATTCGATCGGCCGCATCCTCACGCACCCATGCGTCGATGACTCGTTGCGCAGAGGCGTCGTCCGGCACGAACGCCACCACCGACGGGCCGGAGCCGGAAATGAACGCATGACGCGCTCCGGCTGCCAGAGCCGCGCTGATGGCGCGCCCGCTGCGAGGATGCAGGCTGATGGCCGCGGCCTGGAGATGGTTGCGGTCGCCGTCTGCGGCTCCCATGATGTCGAACGCGTGATAGACCTCGGGCGTGCTGAGCTGCGATTGGTACGCCCCGACCAGTACGTCGCCGCAGAATCCCTGCGATTCGAGTTCGCGGGCTGCGGCGCTTTCGGCCGTGATGTCTTCGATCTGCTCGCCGAAGCCTGTGCCGTGCGCCAGACCGCCGGTCAGGCAGAACGGCATGTCCGCGCCCAGTGTGGCGGCGATGGCGCGCAAGCGATCGATAGGCCAGTCGAGGTTCCAGAGGCGATTGATGGCCAGGATGGTGGCTGCGGCATCCGCTGACCCACCGCCCAGGCCGGCACCGACAGGAATGCGCTTGGTGATGGTCAACGCCACATCCGGATCGCGGCCTGCGGCCTCGGCCATGGCGAACAGGGCCAATACCGCATGATTGCGGCGCATGTCGCTGGTCGACGACGCCAGGTCGCCCAGATGCGCTCCTTCCAGATCAAGGGAGAATCCGCTGCCGGGAGCTTTGGCTGTCGCGGTGACCGTGTCATACACGCCTACAGCACAGTAGATGGTATCTAGGGCATGCCGTCCGCCCCATTCCGCATGCGGCTCACCGACGGCAAGGGTGAGGTTGGTTTTGGCCGGGCAATCCACGCGGATCGTGAACGGCAGCGGCGTGCCGCTGCGCATCGGGATTTCGCGGTGATCGCCCTGCGTGGGCTGTCCGGAGTGTTCGGTGAGGTGCTCTAGGTGTTCAGGGTGCTCGTCATGCGCCGAGTGGATACGTTCGAGAGTGGCGGTGCTCATATCATGCCACCTTGCTTTCGGTCGGGTCGTCGGCGCCGGTATCGCCCTCCGTGGAGGCTGCTGTGGTTGGTGAGGTCGCCGTGGCTGAGGTCGCCGTCAACGCGGACGCCAGCGCGGAGAATTCGGAGATGGTCAGTGTTTCACCGCGACGGGTCGGGTCGATGCCGGCCTGCGCAAACGCTTCGGCGGGCACCAGATGTTTCAGGGCCGCATGCAGGGTTTTGCGCCGTTGTCCGAATGCTGCGTCAATCAGCTGGAACACGGTCTCGCGGTTCGCGGCATGCTCGCCGGTGGCGGGATTGACCGGGTCGTCGGCGGCGAACCGGGTGAATTTCACCAAAGCGGAATCCACGTTCGGTGCTGGCCAGAACACATTGCGGCCGATGGTGCCCACACGCTCGGCCGTACCATACCATGCGAGCTTCACGCTGGGGGTGCCATAGATCTTGGAACCGGGTTTGGCGGCGAGCCGGTCGGCCACCTCTTTTTGCACCATGACCAGGAACGAGGTGAGGTTGTCGAATCGCTCCAGCAGCGTCAGCAGAATCGGCGTGGCTACGTTATACGGCAGGTTGGCCACCAGGGTGAAACCCGTGTCTCCGTTGAAATCCGGCACATTCTCGGGGGTCACGGTCAGTGCGTCGCGATTGACCACGCGCAACCGGTCGGACGCCTCAGGCATGAATTCGGCGACCGTTTCGGGCAGACGTTCAGCCAACGGCGGGTCGATCTCCACGGCGGTCATCGAAGCGCCGGTCTCCAGAATCGCCAGTGTGAGCGAACCCAGACCCGGGCCGACCTCCATCACATGATCGGAGGCGGTCACGCCGGCCTCCCGGACGATACGGCGTACCGTACCTGGGTCGATGACGAAATTCTGACCGAATTTCTTGGTGGGGCTCACGCCGGCCTCGTCAGCGATGCGACGGATGTCGGCCGCGCCCAGCAGATGGCCGGTCGTTTGACCGGATTGCGTGCCGGTAGTGATGGTGTTGTCAGTCATAACGTGTTTTCCTTGCGGTCCTTAGTACCAGCCGACTTCTTCCGAATGCTGCCATGCCTTGGATGGACTGCCATAGCTTTGCGCGATATAGAACAGTCCCCAATCGATCTGTACGGCGCCATCGTCACGGTAATTCGCGCCGAACATGGCCATTTTGTCGGCGGGCAGCGACTGTGGGATGCCGTATGCGCCGGACCGTTTGTTCTCTGCGGACCAGGACCATCCTGACTCACGGTTCCACAGCTTCACCAACGCATCCCAGTCGGTGCCTGTCCAGCCGCGCTGTGCCGCGGCACCGGCGGCATAGGCTTGCGCCTGAGCCACCGTTGGATGCCAGAGGCGACCGGAAGGCGCCGGGTCGGTAGGGGTGGTAGTGCCGCTGTTGCCGCCCGAATTGCCCGAGTTACCGGAATTTCCCGAGTTACCGGAGTTATTGCCTGAGTTGCTGCCGTTGTTCGAGGAATCGTTCCCGGAGCTGCCCGAGTTACCCGAATTATTCGATCCTGAGTTACCGCTTGAGTTACCGGAATTGTTACTCGAGTCGTTGCCGGAGGAATCGTTCTTGCCGGAATCATTGGAACCGGAATCATTGGAACCGGAATCGGCCTTGGTATCCGAATCGGCGGAATCGGAGTCCTTGGAATCATCGGAACCTGACCCATCGCCGTCGGTTTTCGGCTTCGCTTGGCCCACGGCGATGATCTGATCGACTGCCATCTTGGTCACGGTTTCGGACTTCAACGTTTCGGATTCGGCCACGCCGTCCACATAGGTGACGCTGTACACCTGTGTTTTCTCGCCGTTCTGCCCTTGTTGACGGACCTCGGTCTTGCCCTCCTCGAGATTGGGGTCGATGATGGTCCGCGTGTCGAACGGGATCGAAGCGGTGCGCGTCTCCTCGCCGTGGGTCACGCGGCGGACGCGCAATATCGTCTGATCGCCGTCCTTCTCCACACTGACCCGGTCTTCCTTGCCCAGCACGATGCCTTTGGAATCGAGGATGGAGGCTGCGGGCAGCTTGCCATTCGGTGCCACCGAACTCTTGCCGTCCGCGATGACGGTGACCGGGCCTTCCTGATTGATGACCATGCCACCGGTGAGCTGGTTGTAGATGTTATTGATGTCGACGGTGATCTTGGCAGCTTGTGCGTTGTTCTCCTGGAAGAAGCCCAGCAGCTGGTCGGCGCTGGTGGCCACGGTCCAGAACGGCACCGATGTGCCGTCGATGCTGATGGTGGTCTGATAGGCGGAGCGCACGGTGACCACGGCGTGGTCGGCGAGATGGTCGCCTGAAGATGTTTCGACGATGTCATGGGATTTGACGTCGATGCCCTGTTCCTCGAGCAGGCGGGCGGTGGTCATGGCGTAGGTAGTGACTTGCGTGGTGGTGCCGTTCACGTTCAAGGCCACCGATTTGCGCGCGGTGAAGGCGAAAGTGCCCATCATCGCCGCTGTAAGTGTCACTACACAAGCCATTACGCGGATGCGACGCAGTGTAACAAACCGCTGCGGGGTCCAACGCCGAGCCATGTCTTATCTCTTCCTGATCGCCGGATACATACGCCCACCATCGTAACGGCTGGTCTGGTACGGCTAGTGCGTTCCCCGGCCACCGTTACCATTCCTGCCCGGATATGCGGCTCTGACGCGGCCGGAGAGCGGGGCGGAGTGGTCAGGAGTGGCGAGGGTTGGGTTATGAAGTAAAGAAAAAGGGGGCGGGAGAGAAGGGGATTTCCCGCCCCCTATGAGGGCACGGAGCAGGTTGGGGGACGCTCCGCCCCTAGTCCAGGAAGCCATAAGTTGGGGGAAGGCTCCTGGAGAACTTACACAAGCAAGATCTCTTATACGCGGGAGCAACCGCGCATCCCTGTTACTATGATACGCTTTTTTCTCGCGCAACGAGCCTCTTGTCGGGATCGAACCGACGACCTGCCGCTTACAAGGCGGCCGCTCTGGCCATCTGAGCTAAAGAGGCGTGTCCCGAAAACGCAACATCGCGGATGCAACGTTTTGAACAAGTGACTAGCATACCAGCACTCCGGGAATGCGCACTGCCCGTGTCGGGACAGGACACGGGCAGTGCGCAGACGGAACGCGGGCAAAATATCAGGCGGTGATATCGATGGGCTTACCATCGGCGCCGATGGATGGCATGTCACCCTCCACGCCCACCTGATCGGACGTCAGACCGATGGCCTTCAGGAAGCCGTCCACCATCGTGGTGTTCGCCAGCGTGATGTTGTTCAAGCTCCAGTAGTTGTTGTTGATGGTCAGCGTGGGGGAGGAGAAGGAGCCGGAGGAGTTGAACAGCTCCGGGCGGGAGACGGTGTAGTCGTTGGAGGCGTTCAACCAATCCCAGTACTCGTTCTTGCCGCTGAATGCTGCCTTGGCCACGTCCTCGCTCACCCCGGCCTTGATGGCCTGCTCCTGAAGCTGGGAATCCTTGACCGAGACGTACTCGGTCAGCTCGCCGGGCTGGAATCCGTCGGCGTAGATGTTGGCGAGGTAATCGACCAGATGGTTCGGATCGTCGTCATGCTCGGCGATGTAGATGGCACCGTTGAAGGCGCGGTTCGAATAGTTGTCCGAGCTCTTGTTGTCCTGGAAGTTCAGGAAGTGCAGCTCGAGGTTGAGCTGGCCGGCGTTCATCATCTTCACCAGTGTGGGGTCGAGGTTGCGGTTCACCGAAGCGCAGCCCGGGCATAGCGGTTCCATGTAGATGGCCACGGTCGGCGCCTTGTCCACCTTCTTGCCGTAGCCGTCCTTGGACATCAGGAAGCCGCCCTTGTCGTCCGCCTTGGCGGGTTTGGTGGCCGCGGACTGCATCTTGCTGTAGGCCTCTTCCGCGCTGGCCGAGGTCTTGGTGACATTGCGGTAGATGACCACGCCGATCACGGCCACTAGCGCCACGACAATCGCCACGACGATGATGGTCTGCTGCTTGCGCTCCTTGGCGGCCTGCTCGGCGCGCGCCTTCTGCGCTGCCTCTTCGGCGGCGCGACGCTCCGCACGGGTGACGCGCTTGACCTGACGCTTGGAATCAGCCATGAAAACCCCTTCGCATTCGTTCACATACTGTGAGATTCGCTAGATAGCTGGGCTCCATCATAATGATGGGCGCTGAGTACGACTGTGCTGAGAGCTGATCTGAGATGAATTCCATGTGAAAACCCGGGCTCGGGGAGCCGCTGGCCGGACATGCTGCAGTGAATGATGCCGTGATGCTGCGGCTGCCTAGGGCCGAGGAAGCCAATCAGATCAACGGAAACCAGCTGATTGGTATGCCGATCAGCGGTATGCCGGCACAGGCCAGCGACAGTATCAGCCATATGGTGAACATCACAGTGCCGCGATGCCCTCGCGCGGGCGGCGACACCGGTTGCATCGGCGATGCCGCGCCATTGAGCGGATTGAAGCCATTCAGCCTGCTCGGGCCTGGGGTGGTCGGGGCTGGTGCCGTTGGAGCTGGTGCCGTCGGGCTGGGGGCACCAGCGGCCGTCGCTGGCCTAGTACCGGAGGCATCGGCGATGGCCGCATTGATGGCGTCGATCTGCTGCGGTTTCAAACCGCGCAGCACCCCGGCACCCAGTCGCATCATCATCGCCTGCGGCCCGAACACGGTGACCAGCCAGCCCACCGCCATGAATCCCGCCAATGCCATACCGGACGGGGAGAACGGCACATCGCTCAGCAACGGCAAACCGAAGCCCCAACCCGCCGTGACATACCAGGGAATGGTGTTCACCGGCAGCGCCAATGCCACGCTGGCCACGGCGACACCGACGATGTCGATGATCAGCAGCAATATCGCGCGCGGTATCGTGAACAACAGTCCCTTGACCAGATGCCAAGGCAGCGTAGCCGTACGGATCAGCGCATCCGAGCCTTTGCGCTCGCCGCCCCGCCGGCCCTCGCGCTCCAGCTGCGCCTCCTCGTTATAAGCCAGCACCAGCAGCAACCACAGCATGACTACCGCCGCCGCGGCACCGATAATCGGGAAGCTCGCCGATAGGGCCGACAAAGGGATCGCAAGCAGGAACAACGGCAGCGTGCCGCGTTGCAGGTACGCACCACGGCGTATGTCGGCGGGATTGGGCGCGGGCGTGCGCTGCATGAGCGCTTCCGTGGGTACAGCCTGGGCGGTCTGGTCGATTACGCGCTGCATGGCTGGGCGAACCGCAGGGTCGAATGCAGGGGGGACTGCCGCGGGCGGTGTGGACGTAGAGGTAGGCGGCAGCGACGGCGGCACTGTAGGGGGCATCACGGGAGGCAATGCCGCAGTGGGCGGCAGCGCTGCAGTGGGCGGTAGCGACGGCGGCAATACCTCAGTGGACGCGGCACTGGGCAACAGGCGCGTTCGCGTGGTGGCTATTGTCGCTTCGTCAGCTTCATTGGATTCACCCGGCAGCGCCTTGGTGGCTTCGACCGGATCAGCGCTGATTTCGGGGAGTATCGCGGTGGCGACTGTCCCGGCCGCATTATCGGGAATCAGCGGTATTGCCGAGGCGATGGTCGGGGCGTCCTCGGCTGGCAGCAGGGACGTCGGCAGTGACGAGGTCGGCAGCGTGTCGGATACGCGCCACAAGGTGCGCGGATTGTCCTCGTCCGGTTCAGCTCCAAAAGGGGGCATCACCTCGGTTGCTTCTTTTGGTGCCCCTGCGCCGGCGCCAGCCGAGCCGGTTGTGCCGGTACCGAATGCGCTGGAGCCGAAGGGGCTGGCTTGGGCGTCTTGCCAGGCATAAGGATTCATCGTATCCAAGGCGATGGCGTGCAACAGCTGGTCCGGTGTGCAGCGCTTGGAGCGGTCGGGGTCGAGCGCGGAGCGGAATGCCGCCAATGTGCCGGCCGGCAGACCGGTCAGATTGGCGTTGCCCGAGGCCGCGCGCTCCAGTACCGCCATCATCGGCTTGGTACCGAACACCGGCGTACCGGTGGCGGCGAAAGCGAGCACGGACGCCACCGACCACCAGTCGGTCATCTCGTCGGCCTCAGCGCCATCGATGATTTCCGGCGCGATGAATCCCGGCGTGCCCATGACCAGACCGGTGCGCGTCACATGGCTTTCGCCCTCGCCCATCGCGATGCCGAAATCCACCAGCACCGGGCCAGTGGCCGACACCATCACGTTGGTGGGTTTGATGTCACGGTGGATGATGCCTGCCGCATGCACGGCCTTGGTGGCGTCGATGAGCTTGCGGGCCAGACGTTCCAGATCATCACCGATGTAGCGGCCGTTGGCGGCCACGTCGTCCCTGAGGTTCTTGCCTTCGATGAGTTCGGTCACGATGAACGCCAGCGAATCGTCGAGCTCCATGTCCACGATGCCGCAGACGCCGGGGTGATTGACTTTCTTCAGTGCCATGGCCTCGCGGCGGAGACGTTCTCGCGGAGTCACATCGGCTTTGAGATTCGGGTCGTGTGCGGGTTGTGCAGGTCGTGCGGGTTGCGCGAATTGTGCGCCGCTGCCTGCGGCTTCGGATGCCGCTGGCGTCGCGGAATCATCCACCAGCGAATCGCGCAGGATCTTCATGGCGTAATTCGTGCCGCCGTCGTCGCGCACGCGCCAGACCGAGCCCATCGCACCTGAGCCAAGCCGGGAGACCAAGGTGTAGCCGCCCACCACTTCGCCCGATTCGAGATTCAACGCCGTCAGATCGCTCATACCACCCATCCTAGTTGGGTGGGCGGCGGAATGGCCCATGATGTAGGGATATCCGCACGGTGTAGGGAAAAGCCCACGGTGTAGGGATGCAAAATGGCTTTATTCCGCGGAAGGTAAATTTTTACTCCCTACACGGTGGGCACTTCCCTACACGGTGGAGTGCGGTGGTGCCGCGCCGTTGCATCTGTGTTGGCCTGCGACGTTCGGTCTTTGCGTCCTTCGCGGAGCATGACCGATATCTCGTGTGGGACCGGTAGTTCGACGTCAATGAATGGGGTATTGATATGGGGCTGCGCGAAGGTCTTGCGATAGTTCGTGGGGGTCAACGACGTGTGCTTTTTGAACTGCTTCATGAAATTGCGGGCGTCGTTGAAATAGGCGTACCGGGCGACCATCGGTATCGGAAGGTCGGTGCGCACCAGCAGTGCTTTCGCGGTCTCGATGCGCAGCGAGACTATGTAGTCGCGCAGGGTGACGCCATTCTCCCGCTTGAACAGGCGTGTGAGATAGTCGGGATTCAGCATGAAATGACTTGCCACGTCGATGACGCTCAGGGAGGATGACATATTGGTGTGAATCCAAGCGGTGATTGGTGCTGTTCGTCGTTCGCTGGTCGTGGCGTTGGCCAAGGTGCTTAGATAGTCGTCACTGAGTTCGATGAGTAGACAGGAGGTCAGAAAATCGTTTTCCCGTTGCGAATACCGGTAGGAGTTTGTCACAGACAGCAGGTTTCTGGCGGCGAGCAGGATGCGGTTCATGTTCTGCACGATGAAGCGGCTCGGTAGAACCACTGTGTTGTTGACGTCCGGGCAGTATTCGCGCTGTCGGATGCATTGGAATGTGCGGGCGGCGTCTGGATGGGTTGCGGTGTGGATGATGTTGGCGGCATCATCTGTCTGTCCGTTGCCGTGTTGGCGGGTTTTCGGATCGGCTGGGCGATTGGCTATCGCGGAAGGTCGGGAATGGACACTATTGTTCTGAAATCGTTCACTGGTATGCCAGTCGGCAAGAAAATGGATCCAGATGAAATCGACGCTTTCGCCTGTGCGTTCGGCGCCTTGTACCACGATTCGCGGCGGCAGGAGCAGGCACGTTGAGGGGCTTACTCGGAGACGTTGCTCTCCGTGATTGCCGGAAAGATGGCGCACTGCTAGGTCGAAATGCCCGGAAAGTCCAATGATGAGCTCGAAATCGTCCTCGTGCTCGTAGCGAGCGTGCGTCCAGCCTGGTTCACTGGTGAACTCGCCGGCGATGTAGTAATACACGGGCTTGTCGATGGCGATTTCATAGGTGGTCATCGCAGAGCTTTCTCTATGGGCTGTATTGGTTTCGGTGGATCAGTCTGCTACGGAAGTCGGAAACTGATACTTTTGCTCATAATGTAGCACATGCTGGCCGGGCTATCGTAAGTGATGTCAGCAAACGATGGTGAGTGGCGATGAACAGCGTTGTATTTGCCTCGAACCATTGCAAATACAACAATCATGCGTGTGCCGTGGCTCTGCTCGGCCTTGCGCAAGCATACCCGAAGGGGGGTCGTCGATGAAGCGATATGAAGCGTTTCCAATACAACAAGTGTCATTAAACGATGGTGAATTCCTACGTCGACAGCAGTTGGTGAAGCGGTATGTGCTGGACTTTGATCTGGACCGACTGCTGCACACGTTCCGTGCGAACGCCGGATTGCCGAGCCTAGCCGAGCCTCTCGGTGGCTGGGAGGCGCCGGACTGTGGCCTGCGCGGACACTTCGTCGGCCATTTCCTCTCCGCTGCGTCGAAATTCTTCGTGGACGCCAACAATACCGAAGATGAGCGTGAGCGGCTCAAAGCCGAAGTCGATACCATCGTCGCGGTGATGAAGCAATGCGCGCTGCCGAACGGATATGTCAGCGCCTTCCCCGAATCGGAGATCGACCGGCTCGAGCAGAAAGAATTCCGTACAATCTGGGCACCCTACTACACGTTGCATAAGATCATGCAGGGGCTGGTGGACGCTTACCGGTATACAGGGAACAAGGATGCTCTGACCCTCGCAGTGAACCTGGCTCACTATATCGCCGGACGATTCGCTAAGCTCGGATACTGGAAGATTGAGAATATCCTGCACCCCACACGCCTCAATCCGTTGAACGAATATGGCGGCATAGGCGAAGTGATGTACACGCTCTATGGTCTGACCGGGGACGAGACAATCCTCGAAACCGCGAAGATCTTCGATCGCGACTACTTCACCGGCCGTCTTATCAATGGCATTGACATGCTCGAAGACCTGCATGCCAATACACATCTGCCCGTGGCGTTGGCCGCCATGCGCCGTTATGATGCTACCGGCGACGAGCGGTACAAGACCGCTGCTGAGAACTTCTACCGTTTCCTGCATACCCGCACGTTCGCCAATGGTTCCAACAGCTCCAAAGCCACCCATTACACCACGGTCTATGGCGTGTCCGACAAGGCCGAGCATTGGGGAGCGGCCGGCGACCTGCATGATGCGCTCACCTGTGGCGAAAGCGAATCATGCAACGGCCACAACACCGAGTTGATCGCTTCTGAACTGTTCTCGTGGAATGGCAGTGCTGATGTGCTGGCCCACGTGGCGCGCCTCAAGTTCAATGCCATCCTCAACTGCTTCAGCCCGCGTACTGGACTGTCGCAATACCATCAGCCGATGGGGGTGGGTGTGCGCAAGGTCTTCAGCACAGCCGACCAGTCCTTCTGGTGCTGCACCGGTACCGGCGTCGAAGGCGGATCAGATCTGCAGAAGGACATCTGGTTCCAGTCGGTGCCTTCGGCCGATACTGCGGACGTGACCGGCTTGGCTAATCCGGTGGATGACGTGCCCGCGGTGGTGCTGTCCGCATTCATTGCATCCCGCTTGTATTGGACGGCACTAGGCGTGACGCTCGATCTTGCCTCCGCATATCCGGCGGATCTCAACGTCGGCATCACCGTACGCACGGCGGCTGCGGCGTCGGTACGTTTCCGCCTTAGCCTGCGTGCGACGCTGGTGGCATCAGTGACGGTCGAAGATACAGACGGCGCTCCGGTGCCAGCCGACGTGAATGTGAACAATGAAGGCTTTGTAACCGTGGAGCGCGCGTTCAATGATGGCGACATTATCCGCATCGTGTTGCGCGCCGACCTACACGCGGAACCGCTGGCCGGCGCCCCCAAACGTGTGGCGCTGCTGTACGGTGATGTGCTGCTCGCTGCTGAAGGCAATCGCGCTAACATCGGCACGATACCGGCAGAATCATTGGCTGGCCGCGTGACGCCGGCAAATGCTGGAGATGGTACCGATGCCGACGCCGGTCTGCACCTGCGTCTCACGATGTCGGACGCCGAGGCCCCGCTCGACCTACTGCCGCTTTATGACGTGCCCGGCGGCGAGGACTACTCGGTCTATCTCAACACCGATGCTGCGCATCCCGTCGCTCCGTGCCACTTCGTTCCCGTAGCTGAAGGTGCCAACGACCCCAGCTGACGGCCACGTACACGTCGGATTCGCGTTGCCTGCCTATCGCGTGCGATGCACTTCACAGGAAATTGCCGCTGCGCGCATCGCACCTTTCCCGATCCTTGCGAGGCATCATCGCAATACCAACAACCATCAGTAATCATCAATGGAGTAATGCATGAGCGAACATATTGCATCACCGGCATCCATAGCGCCGGTGCAGTCCACCAAACTGACTGTCAAAGAGAAGATTGCCTATTCCTTCACCGATATGGCAGGCAACCTGCTGTACGTGACGATCTCCTCATACATCATGTACTTCTACACGGATGTGTTCGGTATCCCCGCATCCGGAGCCTGGGGTGCCAGCGTCATCCTGCTGGCTGCCCGTTTCGCCGACGCTATCGCCGCAGTGTTCTGGGGCTCGGTCGTCGACCATACGCAGACCAAGTGGGGGCAGTCGCGCCCATGGTTCCTGTGGCTTGCTGTGCCGTTCGCTATCACCGTCTGGCTGGCGTTCACCGCGCCAAGCCTGCCGGATGGCGCTCCAAAGTTCTGGTACGCCATGTTCACATACATCCTGGCCGCTGGTGCCGTGTACACCGGCATACAGACGCCGATTACCGCCATCCTGCCGAACCTGACTTCCGACCCAACCGAACGCATCAGCGCCAACACCTACCGTATGGCCGGCGGCAATATCGGTTCGTTCATCACCTCCGCGTTCTGCATCCCGCTGGTCGGATTCTTCGGCACGGTCGTCGGTGGTGGGGACAAGGCCGGTTTTATGATCGTCACGGCGATCTTCGGCCTGATTGCCGTCGCTCTGCTCCTGTTCTCCTTCAAGAACCTCAACGAGCACAACTACCATCCCGAACAGCAGAAGCCTATCCCGTTCAAGGATTCACTGCGAGCCTGCAAAGGAAACTGGCCGTGGATCATCTTGGTTGTGGCATTTGTGATCTTCTGGATCGCCGCTTCTACCCGCAGCGGCATGGCCGTGTACTACTCGAAGTACGTGCTCGGCAATGAGAACCTCACCTCGCTGTTCAACGGCGTGAACGTGCTCGGTCTCATCGGCACTCTCTCAATGCCGTTCTTGGTGAAGTACACGAAGAACAAGACCCTCACCATGATTATCGGTCTGATCATCGGCATCATCGGGCAGTCGCTCATGCCGCTCGCCGGCAATAGTGTGGCGCTTGCAGTCATCTTCTGGACCATTGGCGTGCTGGGTGCGGCCATCGCCTGCGGTATGCCGTTCGGCATGCTCGCAGACACCGTGGATTATGGCGAATGGAAGACTGGTATCCACGCTGCAGGCTTCCTGACCGCCTTCGGCTCCGCCTTCTGCATCCAAGTTGGCTCCGGTCTGGGCGCTTTCATTCCGCTCCAGATCATGAACCATTTCGGATATGTGGCGAACACCAAGCAGTCCGCATCCTCGCTCGGTGCCATCAGCTTCTGCTTCATCTGGCTGCCGGTCATTATCTATGTTATCGTGGGCGCAATCATGCTGCTCTACCGCAAGTACGAGAAGATGGAGCCGCAGATTAAGGCCGAACTCGCCGAGCGCCACGCTCAGTGAGCGGCGAATAGCATCGATTGCGGTAGCATCTTGTCTGACGTGTTGATGTTGTATTGAGACAAGATGTCATACAGTGACTTCGTACAGGAGACAGGGGCTTTGGTTGCCGAGACGAATCTCGGCAACCAAAGCCCCTTTTGCAGTTCTGGTGGTCTGTCTCGTAGTAATTGAGGGATTCGGCTTTTTCTCTCCCCCAGTCAGCTTCGCTGACAGCCCCCTCGTCAGAGGGGGCCAACACCACTCAGACAATTACGAGACGGACACTAGCCGTACGGGTGTGGACGTGAAGTGATACTTGCGAATGAGAAAGGGGCTGTGGGCTGCTGGGCTGCGGCTTGGCGGGCGGCGGAATGGCCCACGGTGTAGGGATATCCGCACGGTGTAGGGAAAAGCCCACGGTGTAGGGATGCAAAATGGCTTTATTCCGCGGAAGGTAAAAATTTACTCCCTACACGGTGGGCGAATCACTACACGGTGGGTTGCGAGGTAAGGCGCAGCCGTCCCAGTGCGGCGGCCGGATACGCCGTTCACGTAATGAAAAGCGCCGTTTACGCATGTAATGCGTCGCGCGAACGGCGAATGTGGTAACAGATTATGCGCGCGAAATGACAGGATGGGTGCAGCGGCGTTCGCCGCCTCCGCGAATCTGCGATGCTACAGTCATCGGCATCTTACGAGTGCCTGCACGGCGACCCAACGGCGAGCAATGCGGGCATCCCGGCGGACGACACTGGCGCAAGGGCAGTGCCTGGTCGATCTGCGAAACGCTTCGATAACGGTATCGAGGCGATGCCGCGAATAGGTAAGAATCAAGGAGGAGAACCATGCTGCAAATCAACATGGCCGACGTTATGGGCGTCATCAATTCGGTGATCCCTTATCTGGTGGCCGTAGGCATCCTGTTGGTACTGGCCATTATCATCACCGTTGCCGTCAACAACAAGACGGTCAAGGCTGTGGCCAACCGCAAGCTCATTCATTCTGAGTCCTGGCTCGTGGCTCTTGTGAGCATCGTCGTGGCTGTGTCCATGATGCTTTCCGGCCCACTCGCCACGCTGCTGAACAACGCCACCATCACCAAGTACATGCTGTCCGACGACACCGTTGCCGCAGCAAACAAACTTGCCAAGGATGTGCAGGCTGAAGCCATCACCATGCTGAAGAATGACAACGACAACTTGCCGTTGAAAAACAAGAAGGTCAACGTGTTCGGCTGGGGCTCCACCAGCCCGGTCTACGGTGGCACTGGCTCCGGTTCCATGTCCGATCAGTACCCGACCGTATCCCTGCTGGACGGTATGAAGGAAGCTGGCATTGAGACCAACGCCGACCTGACCAAGCTGTACACGGACTATCGTACTGACCGCCCGGAGGTCGGCATGTGGGCTCAGGACTGGACCCTGCCGGAAGTGCCGGTCGATCAGTATTCCGATTCCCTGATCGCCGATGCCAAATCCTTCTCCGATGAAGCTGTGGTGGTCATCACCCGCGTCGGCGGTGAGGGCGCCGATCTGCCGATGAACATGAAGGCCGAAGGCATCACCTACGAGAACAACTCCAAAGATTACGAGGATTTCAAGGACGGCGAAGGATTCCTGCAGCTGAGCCAGACCGAACGCAATATGCTCGATCTGGTCACCAAGAACTTTGATAAGGTAACGCTGGTCTACAACGGAGCCAATACCTTCCAGCTCGACTTCCTAGACAATTACCCGCAGATTCAGTCCGTGCTGTGGTGCCCGCCCGCTGGTCAGACCGGCTTCTCCGCCCTCGGCGAAGTGCTTGCCGGTGATGTGAACCCGTCCGGCAAGACTTCCGACACCTTCCTGAAGAATCTCGACAAGAATCCGTCCACCAACAACTTCGGCGACTTCGCATACGACAATGTAGATGACTTGGCCGTTGAGGTGATTGATGACCGTACTGGTAGCAAGCTGCACGTTTCCCCGACCTTCGTGAACTACTCCGAAGGCATCTACGTGGGTTACAAGTTCTACGAAACCGCTGCCGATGAAGGACTGATTAACTATGACGAATTGATCCAGTACCCGTTCGGTTACGGCCTGTCCTACACCACGTTCGACCAGAAGATGGGCGACGTGACCTACGCGGACGGCAAGGTCTCGTTCGACGTGACCGTGACGAACACCGGTGACGTGGCCGGCAAGGATGTGGTGGAGACCTACTACAACCCGCCGTACACCAACGGCGGCATCGAAAAGGCGTCTGTGAACCTGGCTGCATTTGAGAAGACTGACTTGCTGGAGCCGGGCGAGTCTCAGACCGTCTCCATCGAGTTTGATGACGACGATATGGCCTCCTACGACGAGCGTGACGCCAAGGCGTGGGTGCTGGAGCAGGGCGATTACGAGATTTCGTTGCAGTCCGACTCGCACACGGTGATTGACTCCGTCACCGTGAACGTGCCGAAGACCATCACGTATGACACTGAGGACAACACCCACGATGGCGACAAGATTGTGGCCACCAACCAGTTCCAGAATGCTGAAGGTGATGTGACCTACCTCTCCCGTGCCGACCATTTTGCCAACTACGAGGAGGCTACAGCGGCGCCGAGCGACTTTAGTATGTCCGACAAGATCAAGTCCGAGTACACCAATAACGGCAATTACGATCCTGCCGAGCACAACGATGACTCCGATGAGATGCCGACCACCGGTGCCAAGAACGGCGTGAAGCTCTCTGACCTGTACGGCAAGGACTATGATGATCCGCAGTGGGACCAGCTGCTCGATCAACTGACTTTCGACGACATGGACTCCCTGATTGCTAACGGCGGCTACGGCACCCCGGCCGTGACCTCCGTGGGTAAGATTCAAGTGACCGACGCCGACGGCCCGGCTTCCCTGAACAACAACTTCACTGGCGTGGGCTCCATCGGCTTCCCGGCCTCCACCGCATTCGCGTGCACGTGGAACCGCACCCTCTCCAAGCAGTTCGGCGAGATGATCGGTCAGATGGCACACGATATGCATGTGGCCGGCTGGTATGCTCCGGCCATGAACCTGCACCGCAACGCTTACGCTGGCCGCACCTTCGAGTACTTCTCCGAGGATTCCCTGCTCTCCGGCGTGATGGCCGCCCAGCAGATTGCCGGCGCTCGCGAACAGGGTGTGTACTCCTTCATGAAGCACTTCGCCCTGAACGAACAGGAGACTAACCGTACGATGACCCTGACCACCTGGGTCAGTGAGCAGGCCATGCGCGAAACCTACCTGCGTCCGTTCGAGATGAGCGTCAAGGAGGGCGGTGCTCAGGCTGTGATGAGCGCGTTCAATTACGTGGGCCCGACTTATGCCGCTGCTTCCGATAACCTGCTCAACACCGTGCTGCGCAACGAATGGGGCTTCCAGGGCTTCGTACTGACCGACTATTTCCGTGGCCGTGGCTACCAGGATGCCGATCAGGAGATTCGTAACGGCAACGATTCCATGCTTGCAACCACTGTGACCACCAACCACGTGACCGACAAGTCCGCCACCTCCGTCAAGGCGATGCGTACTGCCGCCCACAACATCCTCTACACGGTGGCCAACGGCTGGCAGTACGAGAACGGCGAGCCTGAGGTCGACACACCGATGTGGAGGATCGCCATGTACGTGACTTGGGGCGTGGTCGCCGTGCTTGTGATCGGTCTTGAGTTCCTGACCATCCAGAAGTACCTCAAGCGCCGCAAGCAGGCTACCGTCTCGATCGCAGCCCCGGCTGCCGACGCTCCGGCTGAGGTCTGAGCGGCTGCGGAATCGACGAAGCCGCGTCTGGCTCCCCCAGCCAGGGGAGCCAGACGGCTGGCGGAGTGTTCCGGTTGTCCGTCGTGGACTTTGGCTCCCCTTGTCAGCGGAGCTGGCAGGGACGCTGACTGAGGGGTAGTCATCGCTATCCGTGTGACTCCTCCCGATGGGGTACTCCAACGGGCCTCTGGCTGCAACTGGATGACTCTATAACGAAACGGCTCGCCCCATCTTCGGGCGAGCCGTTTCGTATATGCGACGCAAGTGGTCCGTCTCGCAATTGTTTGAGTGGTATCGGCTCCCTCTGATGAGGGGGCTGTCAGCGGAGCTGACTGGGGGAGAGAAAAAGCTGAATCACTCAATTATTTTGGTTCTTCGGGAAGCAGTGTGTTCGCGTTTTGGCGAGGGTGCCGCGGGCTTGTGGTCTGTTTTGGCTTTGCGTGGGGCTGTTTGTTCGCGTTTGGACGATGGTGTCGCGAACTTGCAGCCTGTTTTGGCTCTGTAAGGGACCGTATGTTCGCGGGTGCTGTGTGATTGCGCGAACTTATGGTTCCTTGTGCGGGGGTTTGCCGCAAGGAGGGTTCTGGGGGATGGTGGCATGAATCGTTTGGTGCGCTGGTTGTTGTCGCGCTGGTTGTTGGCGGGTTTGCGTGTGGGTGAATTGTTGGGGAACACGCCGGTGGGGAGCGGTTGTTGGGTGGTTTTCGGTTGTTTGCGGCGGTATATTGGCGGTGTCGGGGGTCGGGGACGTTGTTTTCGACACGCCGGTGTAACGCCGTCGTTTCAACGATTTGGGCATGGTTCTCGCATGCCGGTTTGCGTTTGTTCTTGTGTTCGTGTAAGTTATCTACTCGCTGCCGCTGAGCGGTTCGGGTTTCCTCCTGATGGTTGGTTTCCGGACTGGTTTGT